>JBBSKC010000006.1:0-44844 GCA_038256675.1 Solirubrobacterales bacterium
ATCCCCGAATGCCAGAGCGAATGGCCCTCATTCCGCCACGACCAGCAGCAGAGCGGAAATTACGACCGCGACGGCACGCCGCCCGGGGTGCTCGAGGAGGTGGCCACCGCGAACGACGAGCTGACCTTCAGGGCGACGGGCGACGACCGCCGGTGTGGTCGGGCAGACCACTATGACGTCGTGAGTTCCGACGCCCCGGTCACCGCGAAGAACTTCGCTGACGCGACCGAGGTCGGAGGGGCACCAGCACCCGGGGAGCCCGGCACGTCGCAGGTCGTCAACGTGAGCTCGGCGAATCGTTATCTCGGTATCCGCGCGGTCGACGAGGCCGGCAACATCGGCCCGACCGCGACCGCGGAAAAGACGATCAAGCCGCCGGTGCCCCCGAAGAAGACGAACAAGCCGCCGAAGAACGTGAAGCCAGGCGTCGCGTTCCTCTATCGCGGCAAGCTCTACCTGCGGATCAAGTGCCCGAAACGCTTCAAGCCGTCCTGCCGGGTCAGGGCGGTCGTGCTGACCAAAAAGGGCAAGCGCGGCAAGGCGATGACCAAGCCGATCCGCCGGAAGGTCCGCTCGAACCGCTTCAAGCGTGCGGCACTCCAGATCAGGAAGAAGTACCGCAAGCGTCTGGTGAAGTTCTCGACCTTCAGGCGCAAGACGATCGTGCTGCGGCTGAGGATCAGGTCGAAGCGAGTGACCCGCGGCAAGAAGACCCGGGCGACCGTCTATCACCGCCTGCGGGTCCGAAGGCCGGCTGAGAGATGAGCCGCCTAACCGGCTTCTGAAACGCGAAGAGCCCGCCGGTTGGCGGGCTCTTCTGCTGCAGCTCGATTCAGGTGCGACTCAGGTGTACATGCCGCCGAACTGGCCGCCGGTCACGTTCAGGACCTGGCCGTGCACGTAGTCGGCGAGGCCGGAGGCCAGGAAGAGCACCGGGCCTGAAGCCTCTTCCGGGGTCGCGGGCCGTCCGAGCGGGATGATCATCGAAGCCATCGCCCGCATCTGCTCGGGAATGCCGAGCTGGATGTCCGAGCCGTCGGGAGCGGTGACCGTCTCGCCGCCTTCTTCCTTGGCTGCGGTCAGGCGGGTCTCGACGAAGCCGAAGGCGACTGCGTTGACGTTGATCTTGAACTGGCCCCATTCCTTGGCCAGGGTCTTGGTCATGCCGACGACGGCGGACTTGCCGGCGCTGTAGTTGATCTGGCCGGCGTTGCCCATCGTCCCTGAGACCGAGGAGATGTTGATCAGCTTGCGGAAGACCTCCTGGCCTTCGGCGGCTTCGGCCTTGGCCGCCTCGCGCCAGTGGGGCGCCAGGGCGCGGGCCACCCGGAAGGGAACGATCGTGTGGATGTCGAGCATCGCCTGGAACTGCTCGTCAGTCATCTTGTGGGCGACACCGTCCCAGGTGTAGCCGGCGTTGTTGACCACGATGTCGACCGAACCGAAGGCCTCGTTGGCGGTCGCGACGAGTTTCTCGGCAGCCTCGGGCTTGGTCATGTCACCGGCGTAGACGGCTGTCTCGCCGTCGATTTCCGAGGAAGCCTGCTCGGCCGCATCAGCGTCGAGGTCGTTGATCAGCACGTTGGCGCCGTTGGCGGCGAAAAGTTCAGCGGTCGCCCGCCCGATTCCCCGCGCCGAACCGGTGACGATCGCGCTCTTGCCTTCCAGAAGTCCCATCAGATTCTCTCCTTGTCAGATTGATCCTCCGCACTATAGGTGGAATTGCGAGTCCGACGCGCTCGCCTATCGGACCGTCAGGATCGTCCTTTTCGTCGCCTACCGGCGAAGAAGGACGATTCTGTCCCGGGCGCCGGGGGCCAGTCGCGCCTGTGCCTGCCACCTCGGTGAATAGGTTGCACCAGACAGGTATCGCAAGTATGGTTGGAACCCAGGGTGTCGGCGCGATCTCTTGCGTGAGCGTCGTCTGACTCACTCTTCCGAGGTCATCTCCGAAAGGATTCCTTCATGCGACGCCTTTACCGCTCGCCCATGCTCATCCTCGCCGCGCTCGCCCTGCTTGTCGCCCCGGCCACTGCCGAGGCCGGGACGCCGAAACCACCGAAAAAGATCATCATCGCCAAGCTTTTCAAGCGGGCGTATTGCGGCCCGATCACGGCCCTGAACGGAAACACAGTGGCCGTCGCGACCGTGACGCTCAAGACCGTCAAGATCGCCGCGCCGCGCGTTGGCCGACCCCGGCTGGACGGCACGCCCGCGAACCGCAAGACCTACGTGTTCCCGGTGCGCGCTTTTTGGAAGTGCGACTACCGCGCGACCGCGCTGGCGAACCCCGGCGACTTCGCTGACGACAAGCGCATCAGTGGGGACTACGTGTTCTTCCGCGACGAGTTCGGCTCGTGGACGCACCGCAACAAGGGCCATAACGTCAAGTCGATAAACGGCACGAACTAGCCGCCAATCCTTGGCCAACTGAGCCATGGGGTGAGGCAAAAACGAACCATCTCGAACCCCCGGTTCGGTTAGAGGCCGTAGCTTCGGCCGATTACTTCGAGCATGATCTCGTCGGTTCCGGCGCCGATGCGGTTGAGTCGCATGTCGCGGTAGTGGCGTTCGATCTCGTATTCCTTCATGTAGCCGTAGCCGCCGTGGATCTGGATCGCTTCGTCGGCGACTTCGCAGGCCATCTGGGACGAGAGCATCTTCGCCATCGATATTTCGCGGACGGGATACTCGCCGTTGTTGACCCGCCAGGCGACCGAATAGGTGAACTGCTTGGACGCCTCGATCTTGGTGGCCATCGCGGCGATCTTGTGGCGGATCGTCTGGAACTTGCCGATCGGGCGGCCGAAGGCCTGCCGGTCCAGGGCGTACTCGATCGTCGTCTCGAGCAGGCGCTCGGCACCGGCATGAGAGCCGGCGGCGGCGACCAGCCGTTCGCCCTGGAGCTCCCAGCTGATGTGGTAGAAGCCCTTGCCGATCTCGCCGAGGACCGATTCCACAGGGACGCGGAAATCCTCGAAGGCAAGCTCGCCCGTGTCCGAAGCGTGCATGCCCATCTTCTCCAGGTTCGACGTGACCGAGAATCCGGGCAGGTCGTTGCCGTCTTCGTCACGGATGTCGATCAGCAGCAGCGTGATGCCGTCGTGCGCCTTGCTGGGGTCGGTCTTGACGACCAGGACCATGAACTGAGCGCGGGCGGCGTTGGTGATGAACGTCTTGGCGCCGTTGATCACATACTCGTCGCCGTCGAGGATCGCGGTGGTGCGGATGCCCGCGACGTCGGAACCGGCGCCGGGCTCGGTGATGCCGAGCGCGCCGATCTTGGTGCCCTGGATTCCGGGAACGAGGTACTTCTGTTTCTGTTCCTCGGTGCCGAGCAGATGAACCGGCGGCAGGACCATGTCGGTCTGGACCGCGAACCCCATGCCAAGTCCACCGGACCCGGCGTAACTGAGGGCCTCGGCCCGAACCAGTGAGTAGAAATAATCGCCGCCCTGACCTCCGTACTCCTCGGGGAAGCAAAGTCCGAGGTAGCCGAGTTCACCGGCCCGCTCGATCGCCGAATTTGGCCATTTGGTCTCTTCCCACTCGTTGCGGTGGGGGTGGAGCTCCTTCCTGGCCCAGGCTTCCATCGATTCGCGCAGGTCCTCGTGCTCCTGGGTGAAGATGAAGTGCTTCTGGCCGGCTTCGAAGTCGGGCTTGATCACGGTTTCAGTCACGGTGCGTGGTTCCTTTGGTCGGCGGTGCAGAGAAGTCGAAGTGAACTGGATCGGTTTGGGCAAAGTAGAGAGTAACACTTCTCACTCCTTATTTACTGGTATCTTGCGATGACCATGAGCGAATCCAGCCAGTCCTTCGAAAAGATCCGATACGAGGTCGCCGATCACGTGGCCACGATCACCCTCGACGACCCCGAGACGCGCAACGCGCTCTCCGACCAGATGCTGTCCGAGCTGCTCTCGGCGCTTGCTCTGGCCAAGGACGACTACGCGGTTCGCGCGGTCGTACTTGCCTCGTCCCACGAGAGTGTCTTCTCTGCCGGCGGCAACCTCGCTGCTTTCGGGGGCGACAGTGGCACGGTGGAGAAGTTCACCGGAGCGACACTCTTCACTGATGCCTTCAAGGCCTTCGGCGAACTCGGCAAGCCGTCGATCGTTGCGGCCCGGGGTCACGTTCTGGCCGGTTCGCTCGGCCTCGCCCTGGCCTGCGACCTGATCGTCTCTTCGGAGGACGCCACTTTCGGTACACCCGAGATCACGGTCGGGCTGTTCCCCTTCATGATCATGGCGCTGATCTACCGGAACGTCGGCCGCAAGAAGACGAACGAGCTGTTGCTGCTCGGCGAGCGGCTCTCCGCCCAGGACGCTCAGCAGGCCGGCATAGTCAACAAGGTGGTCCCGGCCAAGGAGTTCGACTCCGCCGTGGCCGAGTGGGCGGCCCTCCTCGCCACCAAGTCCCCGCTGATCATGCGCATGGGCAAGGACGCGATGTGGCGCCAGATGGACATGCCGCTGGTCGAAGCACTCGACTACCTGCGCTCCCAGCTCGCGATCGAGCTCTCGACCGAGGACGCGATTGAAGGCGTCAAGGCTTTCTTCGAAAAGCGCGAGCCGGAATGGAAGGGACGCTGATGTCAGAGGAAGAAAAGCCTGTCAACAAGCTGCCCGGAACCGCCCCGCTCACCGAGCTGAACGACCAGCTCCACGAGCGCCGCGCCAAGGCCCGCCTCGGCGGTGGACTCAAGAAGATCGAGGCTCAGCACGAGCGCGGCAAGCTGACCGCCCGCGAGCGTCTCGACCTGCTGGTCGACGAAGGCACCTTCAACGAGATCGGCATCCATGGCCGGCCGCACTTCTCCCAGGTCGCGCTCAAGGACAAGGAGGCTCCGGCCGACGGAGTCATCACGGGCTGGGGCGACGTCGATGGCCGCACCTGCGCGATCGTCGCTTACGACTTCACCGTGATGGCCGGTTCGATGGGCCTGACCGGCGAAACCAAGGTCACCCGCATCCGCGAGATCGCCCTCCAGAAGCGCATGCCGCTGATCTGGCTGCTCGACTCCGCCGGCGCACGGATCCAGGAAGCGGCCGGCTCGCTGTTCGCCGGCTCCGGCCACCTCTTCCGTGAAGAAGTCCAGATGTCCGGCGTCGTGCCGATGGTCGCCGCCATGATGGGACCCTGCGCAGCGGGCACGGCTTACATTCCCGGCCTGTCCGACTTCGTGCCAATGGTCGTCGGCCAGGGTGCGATGGCGCTTGCCGGACCTCACCTGGTCAAGGCGGTGACCGGCGAGGACATCGAGATGGAGGACCTCGGAGGTGCGAAAATTCATTGTCGCAAGTCCGGGGTCGGCGACCTCGAGGTCAAGGACGATCCGGAATGCATCGAGTCGATCAAGAAGTATTTGAGCTACTTCCCGTCGAACTGCGAGGCGGAAGTGCCGATCCTCGAGTGCGACGATCCCGAGGACCGCGGCTCCGATCGCCTCCTCGAGATCATCCCGGAGTCTTCGCGCACCCCGTACGACATGTACGAGGTGATCAAGGAGATCGTCGACGACGGTGACTATTTCGACATCAAGCCCAAGTTCGCCAAGTCGCTGATCACCTGCTTCGCCCGGTTCGACGGCCAGCCGGTCGGCATCGTTGCCAACCAGCCGAAGCAGGTCGGTGGCATCCTCGACGTCGACTCGGCCGATAAAGCCGCGCGCTTCATCAACCTCTGCGACGCCTTCAGCATCCCCCTGCTCTTCCTGCAGGACGTGCCCGGCTTCATGGTCGGGTCCAAAGTCGAGCAGCAGGGCATCATCCGCCACGGCGCGAAGATGCTTTACGCAGTCTCCCGGGCGACCGTGCCGAAGATCACCGTCCTCGTGCGCAAGGCTTACGGCGCCGGGTACTACGTGATGTGCGGCCGGGCCTACGAGCCCGACTTGATCGTCGCCTGGCCCGGAGCCGAAATCTCGGTCATGGGTGCCGAAGGCGCGGTCAACATCATTGGCCGTGGGGCGATTGAGGCATCGGACGATCCGGAAGGGACTCGCGAGGCGATGCTCAACGCGGTCCGCCAGCAGATCGACCCGTACATCGCGGCTGGCAACGCGATGATCGACGACATCATCGACCCACGCGAGACCCGCCAGACGATCATCAACGGTCTGCGCATGTCGAAGAACAAAAAGGTCGAGAGGCCCTGGAAGAAGCATGGAGTGATGCCAGTATGAGTCGGTTCGAAGACCCCGTGATCATCAGCAACTCGATTTCCGGCGTCATCGCCAATCGCGATCAGTGCCCGGCGATCCCGTACACGCCCGAGGAATACGCGGCGGAGGCCCGGCGAGCCGTGGACGAAGGCGCATCGCAGATTCACATTCACGCCCGCACCCCCGACGGCACCCCCTCGTACGAGGTCGAGGATTTTGCCGCGATCACCGCGGCGATCCGCTCCGAGGTGCCGGACGTGATCATCAACTATTCGACCGGCGCGCTCGGTGTTTCGATGGAGCAGCGGATCAAGTATTTGCGTGAGTGCAAGCCGGACGTGGCCGCGCTCAACATGAGCTCGATGAACTACGCCAAGTACTCACGCAGGCGCAAGGACTTCGTCTTCAAGGCCGTCTTTGAGAACAGTTTCGACACGATCATCGAGTTCATCACCGCGATGAACGAGATCGGCATCCAGCCTGAGCACGAATGTTTCGACGCCGGCCACGTTGCCAACCTCGATCCGCTGATCGACATGGGCCTGCTCGAAGGCCCGCTCCAGATATCTCTGGTCATGGGCGTCACCGGCGGCATCCGCCCGACGCCGCGGAACGTCCAGGTGATGGCCGACCAGATCCCCGGTGGTCCCGAAGGGCCGAACAACTGGCAGTGCATTGGCATCTCCCGAGACCAGTGGAAGTTGCTAGCCGCGGCGATCGTGCTCGGCGGCAACGTGCGGGCCGGAGTGGAGGACAACCTCTACCTGCCGGACGGTTCGATGTGCAAGTCGAATGGCGACTTGATCGGCAAGGCCCGGCAGATGGTCGAAGACACCGGCCGCAAGGTCGCAACGATCAGTGAGGCCCGGCAGATGCTCGGCCTTCCCGGAGCCTCCTAAAGCCGGGGCGATGGCGCAGCCCCTGGAAGACATCCGCATCCTCGACCTGACCCGGCTGCTGCCGGGCGGTTTCGCGTCGCAGTGGCTGGCCGACTTCGGCGCCGACGTGATCAAGGTCGAAGACACCGGCGCCGGCGACTACATCCGCTTCGCGCCGCCGTACTACGAGGCGGCCCCCGGAGAGGACGAAGCCGAGATCGTGAGCACCCGTTCGGCCCTCTACCTCTCGCTCAACCGCAGCAAGCGTTCGATCAGGATCGACCTCAAGAGCGACGCCGGGCGCGAGGCATTCCTGCTCCTGGCCGAAAAGGCCGACGTGGTGCTCGAAGGTTTCCGGCCTGGCGTCATGGACCGGCTCGGCGTCGGATACGAAACCCTCCACGAACTGAACCCCGGGCTCGTCTATTGCGCGATCTCCGGCTATGGCCAGGACGGTCCGAACCGTGACCGGGCCGGACACGACATCAACTACCTCGGGTCGACCGGGCTGCTCGGTCTGACCGGCCAGGCCGGCGGGCCGCCGATCCAGCCCGCCGCCCAGATCGGCGACCTCGGCGGCGGCGCCATGTCCGCGGCCTTCGGCGTGATGACCGCGCTCTTCGCGAAGCAGCGCACTGGCAAGGGACAGATGGTCGACATCTCGATGACCGACGGCGCCATGTCCTGGCTGGCGATGACCGCCGGAGCGTTCTTCGCCGACTGTGAAGTGCCGGGGCGGGGCGCCTCCATCCTCAACGGAGGAGTCTGCTGTTACCTGCCGTACGAGGCATCGGATGGCTGGGTCTCCTGCGGAGCACTCGAACCCAAGTTCTTCAAATCGTTCTGCGAAGGAACCGGCAACCCGGATCTCGTGCAGCACCAGTTCGACCCACCGGGCGGCCCCGGCTGGAAAAAGGTGGCCGATGTGTTCCGTTCGAAGACCCGGGACGAATGGAAGGCCTTCAACGACGAGCACAACTGCTGCATCGAACCGATCCTGGACGTGGACGAAGCGCTCGATTCCGACCTGACCCGGGAGCGCGGAATGGTGGTCGAGATCGATCAGCCCGGGATCGGGCCGGTCCGCCAGGTCGGTAACCCGGTCAAGCTCTCCGGGACACCGGCCGGCGACCCGCGTCCGGCACCGGTGGCCGGCGCCGACACCGCCGACGTCCTCGCCGAGGCGGGTCTCAGCCAGGCGGAAATCGCCGCGTTGCTCGAATCCGGTGCCGCCGCCGGCCCGGGCGGAGATTCTTCTGAGGCCATGTTCCGCGCATGAGCACGGCAGAAACAGAGAAGCTGCTGAAGATGTCCGAACTGGTCGAGGCGTCGGGCGTGCCCGGCGCGACGATCAAGCATTACCTGCGTGAAGGGCTGCTGCCGGAGCCGGTGAAGACCAGCCGCAACATGGCGTACTACCGCCCGGAAACGATCGAGCGGATCGACATGATCAAGCGCCTTCAGGAGGAGCGGTTCATGCCGCTCAAGGCGATCCGTTCGGTGCTCGCCGAGGACCCCGACCAGGCGCGCGCCCTGCTCGACGTCGAAGACCGCATCCTCGAACGGGCGCTGGCGGAGGAACGCCCCCGGACCAGCGCCGCCGAAGTCCGGAAGACGTACGGAGTGCCGGAAGAGGCCCTTGATCGCCTCGGCGAGATCGGCATCCTCACCCCGAACTCGCGGGGCTACTCGGCCTCGGACGTGGACGTAGTCGAAGCGATCTCTCGGTTCCGGGCCGGCGGTTACGACGAGAAGACCGGCTTCACCGTCTACGACACCCTGCGTTACAAGCGCGCTCTGGAGGCGCTGGTCAAGGAGGAAGTCGACGTACTGATGGAACGCCTGGAAGGGGAGATGCCGGCCGACCGTGCGGTCGCGCTGATCGAAGCCGGGGCCGAACCTCTGAAAGATTTCATCGCCGCCCTCCACACCAAGCTGATGATGGAAGAGGTCGAGCGCCGGCGCTGAACTTCGAGCGAGTTGCTGCTGGCTGCGCTAGATTCATGGGTATGGGAGACGGGAGAAGTTCGAAGGGTTCTGCATTCGTGTGCTTTTTTGCAGTTCTGGGCGCGGCGATGCTGCCTGGTGTCTTCGCTGGTCAGGCGGGTGCGGCGCCGGCCGATCGTGACGGGGATCCTGTCGTGGTCAAGGGCTCGGACGTGCCCGGGTTGAATGGTCTGCCACCCCAGGAGATCGTCGGCTTCCAGTGGGATGGCCAAGGCTGGCTGCAGGTGCCGGTCCAGGTCGACGAGCGCAAAGTGGTCAGCGTCGGCACGCTCTACCCGGACGACCCGAATCCCTTCTATGTGTTCGACAACGATCTGACTTTCGACGTCGAGGTCTACGCCGACGACGAGACCAGGACTGGGGCCGACGACGACCTGGCCCTCGATGTGAACGACGAGATCGCGTTCATGGGAGTTGACACTGGAGGAAAGGCAGCCGCCGGCGCGACTGCTCCGGAAGGAGTCGTTCCCGGCCACGCGGCTGAGGTCACGGTGACCGATCCGGTCGACAACGGCGAGGCCCATCTATATCTGTTCCAGGGAGACGGTTCGATCGAGCCTGCCGCCGACACCGATTACGTCAAGTACGACTTCAACCTGACCAATCTGGGGCCGGGTGAGAATCTGAAGGACGACTACGGCTATGCCGACTCGAACAACCCCGAGGATTCGACCGTCTCGACCGCTTTTTACAAGCTCCATTCAACCGACCGCTGGTACGAGGATCGCATGGAGATTTCCGCCGGCGACGCCGACGGCACCGACATCCTCGACCGCGAAGTGGCCCAGGCTTCACTTACCGGCTGTGGCCGCACGGAGACGACCTTCTCCGGCAACTGGACGACCGCAGACCGGGGCTCCGACCACGATGAGGGCACCTACGTGGCCATCACCGACGGCCCCGTCCGCGCGATTCGTTCGTACATGGGTGCCAACAGCGGGCCATACGTTCAGCGCGAGCACGTCTATTACGAGCAACGCGAGGACAACGACATCTACCTCCGGGTCCATCCGATGAATGACCTCTACTCGTGGACCGATTACGCCGCGTCCGCGGCCGGCATGACCTATCGCAACTTCAAGAATCCCGGCGGGGTGCCGGTAGACGGCGCTCCCGACACACTGGTCGGAGCGACCAGCGCCGACTTTAAGCCGGGCATGGTTGCCTGGGAACAGCTTTCCGGCGATCAGGGGACGGTCAGCACCATGACCAGCGTCGATACGGACATCGATCCGCCGCAGTTCAAGAGCTACTACCTCGACGACTCGACCCCGACGGCTCCGAACGAGAAGCAGTGTGGCGGTGACGGCAAGTCGTACGCAGCCAGCGGGTACGGAATCGGCACTCCCGGCCCGCCCGGCACGCCGAACACGGATCCCCGCCTGGCGAACTTCAACAACCTGACCGTCCACCGCACCCGGTACTTCGGTGATCCCGAGACCGACGGAGGCGATGCGGCCAAGCTGGCTGACCGGGTCAAGGACCCGCTCACTGCGACCGCCACTGACTTCCACCCGATCATTCCGGTGGAGAAGTCCGGCAAGGCCAAGCTCAGGCTGAAGCTGCCGAAGGGGACCTTGAGGGTCAAGGCCGGCAGGAAGGCGAAGTTCAAGGTTGGCATTCGCAATGTCGGCCAAGGTGCCTCGAAGAAGATGAGGCTCTGCGTCCGGGGTCCGAAAGTCCGCCACCGCTGCGCCGGTACGAAAAGCACCCTCGGTGCGGGCAAGTCCCGGACCCGGAGAATGAAGATCCGGGTCAAGCGTTCGGCGAAGAAGGGCAAGCTTCTGAAGGTCCGTATCTCGGTGAAGGCCAAGGGCGCGAAGACCGCGGCAGGCACCCTGCGAATCAGAGTCCGGTAGCGCTACCCGTCAGGCGTGACCGTGCGGCACGCTGGGCTCGGGATCCGTCTTTGCCGTCTCGAACTCGAAGGTACCGCGGGTGACTGCGAGGATCTGCTCGGCCAGTCTGGCGCCGTCGGCCGGGTCGACCGGCGTTGCGCTGATCCTCAGGACGACTTCGTCGCGGTCGATCTCGTCCAGCCAGATCGAAGGTGGGCGACGGGTCGGCACGGTGATTGACTGCGAAAGCATTTCCTGGACCCTGGCCGGGCTCGTGTGGCTGTCGAAGCGGGCCTTGACGTCAATTCCCTCAGCTCCGCTGATCGGTACGACCAGGCAGTTGAGGATCACGTTGTTTGGCACCATCATCCGGTTCTGTCCATCAACCAGCGACGTGTAGAAGAGGCCGAGCGAGCTGACCGTGCCTTCAACGTCGCCGCCGAGGGGGCCGCTGGACAGGCGGACGCGCTCGCCCACCCGGAATGGCCGCGTACTCTGGATGACCACACCGGCGAACACGTTGCCGAGGGTCTGCTGCGCGGCGAGACCGAGCAGGATCGCGGTGAACGCGCCTCCGACCGCGAGCGTGCTGGTCTTCACGCCGGCGATGTGGAGCGCGATCGCGGCGACCAAGATGATCGTCACCAGGCGGATCGCGAAGCTGACCGTGCCGGCGGTGCCGGGGTCCATCCGCTTGAGGATGGTCGGGGTGATCGTGCGGCCGAGTGCCGACGCGAATCCCCAGCCAAAGAGGAAGAGCAGTAGCGCCGTTGCGATGCGGGTCTCGGTTCCGGACCCGTCGGGGACGATGTCGCGGCGATAGTTGAAGGCGATCAGCACACCGACGATCAGCACCGCGAACAGGATCAACCGCGGCCAGGCCTTGCTCGCGCTGGCGGGAGTGACTTCGTCACCGAGGCCGGCCTCACGCCAGACGTCGGTCCGCGTCTCGAACATCCAGCGTGGCAACTGCCCGCCGGGCTTCAGTTTTGGTTTCTTGACTTTGTCCTTCATCGGTCCGACACGTTAACGATCCATGTAAGGCCTGGGTAAAACCAGTGCGGCCGGGGCATTGCCATCCACGACCCGGCCATTGCGACACCATCATGCGTGGCGGGGACCGGGACCGGAAAACAGCGGTGTATGCTGCGGTCGCTACTTTTTTACACGTGCGTGTTGAAGAGGGGTACAGGGGGTGGCCTGGGCCACCGTTGACTCTAGGAGAGGAACACCGCTTTGAAGCTGATTCGACTGCTGGTTGCCGTGATGGCCATGACTCTGGTCTTCGGTGCCGGCGCAGGCAATGCCGTTGCCAAGCCCAACTTCGCCAAGCAGGCGAAGAAGAAGTGCAAGAACAAGAAGGGCAAGGCAAAGAAGAAGTGCGTGAAGAAGACCAAGCATCGCCTGAAGAAGAAGGCCAAGCGTGAGAAGCGTCGTGCGCTGAAGAACCCCCGGGTCACGATCCGCACCACCGAATACGGCATTCCCAGGATCGTCGCCGACTCGTACCGTGGTCTCGGTTACGGTTACGGCTTCTCGCTCGCCAAGGACAACATCTGTTCGATGGCCGACATCTACACCACCAACCGAGGTGAACGTTCCAAGTACTTCGGCCCCGACGGCGATTGGCAGCTGACCGGCAACGGCATCGTCTACAACAACCTCGACGCCGACTTCGCCCACAAGCGCGTGATCGCCGAGAAGACAATCGAGAAACTGCTCAAGCAGAAGGCGCCTGCCGGCCCCAAGCCCCAGGTGCGTGAAGTCGTCCGCGGTTACGTCAAGGGTTACAACCGCTGGCTCTCGAAGACCGGCGTGAACAAGATTCAGGACGAGACCTGCAAGGGCGAGCCGTGGGTCAAGAAGATCAATACGAAGGACGTCTACCGGCGCTTCTACGAGCTGGGCACCCTGGCCAGCGCCGGCGCTGCGGTCGACGGGACCGCCAACGCCGCTCCGCCGATCGCGATGGCGTCCGCTGGCGGCAGCGAAGCGACTGATTCCGAACCGTCTGCCGCCGACTTCGAGAAGCTCGGCGAAGGACTCGACCCGGAGGTCGGCTCGAATGCCGTCTCGCTCGGATCGGAATCGACGTCGACCGGCAAGGGAATGCTCTTCGGCAACCCCCACTTCCCGTGGTCGGGCACCGAGCGGTTCTACCAGGCCCAGCTGACCATTCCGGGCAAGATCAACGTCAGCGGCGCCAGCCTCCTCGGCGCCCCGGTCGTGCTCATCGGTCACACCCAGAAGCTCGCCTGGAGCCACACAGTCTCGACTTCCCGTCGGTTCCTGACCTATCGCGAAACTCTGGTCCCCGGTGACCCGACCTCGTACCTGGTCGACGGCCAGCCGGTCAAGATGGATGCGACCGACGTGACCGTGGCCGTGAAACAGGTCGACGGAAGCATCGAGAATCAGACCCGGACCCTTTACAAGTCGAAGCACGGACCGATTACCAATTCGATCCAGAAGCAGCCTCTGTTCCCGTGGGGCACGGACTACGCGTATGCGCTCCGGGACCCTAACTCGGATGGCCTGCGCTTCATCAACCATTTCTTCGACGCCAACCGCTCGCAGAGCGTCAACGACATGGTGAAGACGCTGAAGCGGAACCAGGGTGTGCCGTGGGTCAACACGATTGCGGCCGATTCCAAGGGCAACGCGATGTACGCCGACGTCTCGGTAACCCCGGACGTCACGCCCGAGCGGTTCGCCGAGTGCAACACGCCCGGACTGGGCGCGATCGCCTGGAACGCGGCCAAGGTTGCGGTTTTCGAAGGCAGCTCCCCGTCGTGTGACCCGCAGCTCCAGCCGGGCGCGGTGGCCAAGGGCATCCTGTCGCCCAGCCAGATGCCGCTGCAGATCCGCAAGGACTACGGCTCGAACATGAACGACAGCTACTGGCTCTCGAACCCGGAAGCGCCGCTCGAGGGCTTCCCGGAGATCATCGGTAACGAAGGCTCGACCCGGGCCCTCAGGACCCGTGGCGGTCTCGTCCAGATCGAGCAGCAGCTTGCCAACAACGGCAAGTTCGACCTCGCCCGGGTCCAGGGGTTCATCAACAACAACCGGAACTACAGCGCCGAGCTGTTGACCGACGAGATGGTGGCCTACTGCCAGGCGAACCCGGTGATCGACGGCGTCAACGTCGCCGAAGCCTGCGGGATCCTGGCCGCGTGGGACAAGTCCGAGAACCTCGACTCGGTCGGTGCCCCGCTGTGGCGCGAGGTCATGTCCGAGATGCCGTCGGCCAACCGGTACACGGTCCCGTTCGACGTGAACGATCCGGTCAATACCCCCAGGGGTCTCAACGTGAGCAACCCGTCTATCGTCGGCGCGCTGGCGGAAGCGGTCACATACATGACCGATCGCAACGTGCCGCTCGACTCCAGTTGGCGCACCAACCAGTACGTGGTCAAGAACGGCCTGAACATCCCGATCCCCGGTGGACCGGGTGGTCATGGCGTGTTCAACGTGATCACCGCGGTCGAGAACCGGACCGCCCCCGCGCCCGCCGGTGACACCACTGGCATCTACGGCTCGATCCGTCACGGCTCGAGCTTCATCCAGGCCGCGTCGCTTACCGGAAAGAAGTGCCCGCCGGTGAAGACGATCCTGACCTATTCGCAGGCCGCGACCAACGAGAAGTCGAAGCACTACGCCGATCAGACCAAGCTGTTCTCTGAAGGCAAGTGGGTCAACGACCGATTCTGCCCCGGCCAGCAGAAGAAGTCGCCTGGTCTCAAGGTGAAGAAGCTGAACGGTGGCTCCAAGGCCGCCAAGCGGGGCTTCTAGGCAATCGAAGTACCGCCCGGACCGGCGTCGGCCGGTCCGGGCGGCAGCTTCATCCCGGCGCGTGGTGCGACCCGCATGTCGAAGCGCGGGAGACTTATACTGAGACCGATTGACATGTCAATCAACTTGCTATGAGAGCCGCAGTCGTTCAGATAAACACCACCGCTGATCGCGATCGCAACCTCGAAGTTGCCGAGCGCCTGATTCGGTCTGCCGCCGCTGACGGCGCCGAACTCGTGGTCCTGCCAGAGAAGTGGCCGTGGCTTGCCGCCGGAGCGGAGCAGGTCGCCGGAAGCCAGCCGATCGACGGCCCGGCGATGACCGCGGCCGGCAGCTGGGCAGCCGAACTCGGAATCAGCCTGCAGGCCGGCAGCTTCACCGAAGACGACGGTGGGGAGAAGCCGGCCAACACGGCGGCCATGATCTCGCCCGAGGGTGAGGTCACCGCGACCTACCGGAAGATTCACATGTTCGACGTCGACGTGGCCGGGGTGGAGTACCGCGAATCCGCCTACGAGCGCGGCGGCGACGAGGTCATCAACGTGACCGCCGGCGAAGCCGCAGTCGGCATGACCATCTGTTACGACCTGCGTTTCCCCGAACTCTTCCGCGCGCTGCTTGACGAAGGTGCCGATACCTTCACCGTTCCGTCCGCTTTCACGGCCACAACCGGCCGCGCCCACTGGGAGCCGCTGCTCAGGGCCAGGGCGATCGAGAATCAGTCCTTCGTGCTCGCCGCCGGCCAGGTCGGCAACGCCACCCCCGAACTCGAATCGTGGGGCCATTCGATGATCGTCGACCCCTGGGGTGAAGTTCTCGCTGGAGTCGACGAAGGAGAGGGGTTCGCCACGGCCGACCTCGACTTCGACCGGCTCGAGGCGACCCGAGCTTCCCTGCCGGCCGTCAGGAATCGCCGCCCGGGGCTCTTCCGGAACAAGGATCGGGTCCTGACCGAGGATAGGACGGCCTGATGGCACGCGAAGCAGCCACCGAGCGCCGCCGCCAGATCCTCGATGCCGCCGTCCGGGTCTTCGCCCGCCAAGGCTTCCATTCGACCCGTGTCGCCGACATCGCCGACGAAGCCGACGTCGCCTATGGCCTCGTCTACCACTACTTCTCTTCGAAGGAGAACGTGCTGAATGAGCTGTTCTCTCAGCGCTGGTCGCTGCTGCTCGAGGCGATCGAGGAGACCGATCGCTCTGATTCGATACCGCAAGAGAAGCTCGGCGTAGTCGCCGGCTTCATCATCGACTCTTACCGTTACGACCCCGATCTGATGAAGGTGATCATCGTCGAGGTCACCCGGGCCGCCAATTCCTTCGGCCAAACCCACCTCGAGCAGATCAACGCCGCCTACAAGGGGATCGCCAAGATCGTCGCCGACGGTCAGAAGAACGGCACCTTCCGGCTCGACATCGACGCCGACTTCGCCTCCATGACTTTCTACGGGGCGATCGAGCAGCTGCTGTCCGGCTGGATCTTCGGCCTGATCCCCGGCAGCGAGCGCGATTTCGACGAAGCCCAGGAGCTGCTGGTCAAGACGATCTGCGAAGGGCTCGACCGGCGGTGACCGGCGCCTCGAGTTATCGCGGCCCACGTGGTGGGTATTGTGAGTTCAGCCATGGATAATGATCTCGTAAGACGTCTTGCCTGGAGCGGAATTCTGACGCTCAGCGGCGCGCTCGCCACGCTCGTTGCGTCGCGCATCGCCGCCATCGCCTACCGCCGGATCTTCGACGAGGACCCGCCCGAATAGCGATGGCCCCTCCGGATCCCTACAAGTCACCGGCCGACAAGACCGTCGGCGAACTCGTCTTCGAGGTCACCGAGCAGACTTCGGCCCTGATCCGCGAAGAGATCGAACTCGCCAAGACCGAGGTCAGCGAGAAGGTCACGGTCCTCGCCCGCGGTTCTGCTGTCGGCATTGCGGCCGGAGTCTTCGCGTTTCTCGCCCTGATCCTGCTGATGCACGCCTTCGCGCTCGGCCTGAACTCTCTCTTCTTCAACAGCCAGCCGTGGGCCGGTTACCTGATCGAAGCGGTGCTGTTCCTGGCCGTAGCCGCCGGCGCCGGGTATTTCGCCTACAACTCGTTCGAGAAGACCGGGGCTCCGATCCCGACCGAGGCGATCGAAGAGGCCCAGAAGATCAAGGCGACGCTCAACCCCGGTGAGGAGGCCTGATGGCTGACACACACGGAACCCCGGCCGACAAGCCGTTCAAGCCCGAGGGCACTGGGCCTGAGGCACCCGTCACGCGTCCGATCCGGAGCGTCCCGACCGAAGGCACCCCGGCACCGCCTGCCGGTTCGCCGGGTTCGGCTTACACTCCGCCTCCCCAGAAGCGCACGTCCACCCAGATCCGCGCCGACATCGAAAACCAGCGCACGCAGCTGGGGGAGAACGTCGACCACCTGCGCGACCGCGTCACGGAGATCACCGACTGGAAAAGCCAGTTGGTCAAGCACCGCAAGAAGATCGTCGTCGGCGCCGTAGCCACCGGGTTCGTAGTGGGAGGGCTAATGGCCCTCCGTCGCCGGTAACGAGCACTTCCCCGGAACCACCAGAACGCGCCTGGCTTCGTCGACGGCCGGGAAGGTCAGCTCAAGTACGTGAGTACGATCGCGGACATTCCCGACCTTTACTCCTTGCCAGCCACGTCTCTGGAGGCCCCGGGAAAGCACTCGCTGGAGGCTGACAAACACGAGTACCACCGAGAGTTGCGGACTAGGTCGGGTTGTCCCGGCGGAAGATGTCGTCGGTTACCGAGGCGACGCGGTCGAGGAAGAGGATTCCGTCGAGGTGGTCGATCTCGTGGAGGACGCAGCGGGCCTCGAACCCACTGACATCGAAGGTCTCCCCGCGGGTCTCTATCGTCGCTTTGCGCGGTCGCCTCACGTTGGCGGTGAGGTCGGGCAGGCTGAGACAGCCCTCGCGGCTGACCTTGGTGCCTTCGGACTCAGTGGTGACGACGGGGTTGACCAGTTCAATCAGGCCGTGCGAATTCGCCCCGTGCGGGTGATCCGAGATGTCGACGACCGCCACCCGGAGGGGGATGCCGATCTGCGGCGCGGCGATGCCGACGCACCGCTCATGGGACCGCATCGTGTCGAGCAGGTCGGCCAGGGTGGCTTCGGCCTCGACCTGGGTCGCCTCCCGAGCAACCTGTTTGAGGATCGGCGAGGGATAGACAAGAACGTCACGAACAGCCAAACGAATTCACCAACCCCGATGAACTGGCAATGAAACTCCGCGATTATCACTGACTTTCATTGCCAGTTCATCGGGGTTAGAGGGGGTCACAGGCTTTCGGCATCGAGCTCGGCCAGGTTTACTTCTACTTCGTGGTCGGCCCCGTACAGGGTGAGGGCGGCCGTGGCCTCTTTCCAGGCGCTCTCGTCCGGAATCGCGACTTCCATCATCAGGGTGTAGACGGCGTTCCCGGCCTCACCGGTCCGCTTCGTGCGCAGATCGGTCACGTTGATCTGGCGGGCGGCCAGCAGCTCGGCCACGTCGTTGACGATCCCCGGCCGGTCGGTGCCGTAGACGGTGAGCACGTGGGTGGGGCCAGCGCCGCGCTCGAGGCTCTCTACCTGGCTGACCGTGATCGCGGCCAGGCCGAACTCGCGGCCGGTCTCTTCGAGCCGGGCCGACAACTCGTCTGACGATGTGTCATCGGGGACCGAGACGATCAGCATCACGGCGAACTGGCCGTGGAGGATCGACATCTGCGAGTCGTCGACGTTGCCGTCCATCTCCAGCAGCACCGCGGTGATGCCGGCGGCGATGCCCGGCCGGTCGCGGCCGATCGCCGTGACCGCGAGGTTCAAAACTTGGATCCGACCAGCTCTGTGGGAACGGTGCCGAGGCCGAGCATGCCCGGGCCGGCGTGGATGCCGAGCACCGCCGACATCTCGTCGAGGAAGGCGCCTTCGCACTGGAAGACCTCACGGCAGTGGGCGGCGAGTTCGTCGGCAAGTTCGGGAGCTGCACTGTGCTGGACGGTCCAGGTCGTCTCCCCGCGCCCGGCGACCTCGGATGCCTGGTCCTTGAGCCGCTGGACCGCGCGGGCCTGGGTCCGGACCTTGTCGTACGGCTTCACGGTCTCTTCAAGGGTGATGATCGGCTTGATCTTCAGCGCCCCGCCGATCATCGCCTGGGCGCTGCCGATGCGCCCGCCCTTGCGCAGGTATTCGAGGGTGTCGACCATGATCCAGGTCTGAACCGACTCCCGCGCGGTTTCGGTCTGGTCAACCGTCTCGGTGACCGATTTCCCGTCCGTGATCGCATTGGCCGCGGCCAGCGCCGTCAGGGCGAGTCCGCCGGCGGTGGTTCGGGAGTCGACCACTGTGATGCGTTCGCCACCCTTGCCTTCAGACTTCAGGTGGTCGGCAGCCTGGTGGGCCGCCTCGACGGTTCCCGAGATTCCGGAAGAGATGTGGAGCGACACGATCTCCCTGCCCGCCTCCAGCAGGGGCTCGTACACCTCCATGAAATCACCGATCGAAGGCTGCGAAGTCGTCGTCAGCTGCGGGCTTTCGAGCACCGCCTTGTAGAACTCGGCGTAGTCGGTGATCTCGTTCTCCGGCCGCTCTTCGCCGTCCATGATCACGTAGAGGTTCACGATCTCGATCTGAAGGCGTTCGCGGTCCTCGGCGGTCAGCGATGCGGTCGAATCGGTGACCAGCGCAATGGCGGGATCATCGGACACGCCACGGTTGTATCAGACCTCGGGACCACGAGCGGAGTTATCTAGAGTCCTTCCCATGGACATGCCCGTGCTCTACCGCTGCCCGACCCCGACCGACAGCCTCTGCTCCTGTGGCAGGACGGCCAAAGCACTCAAGGGGGCCGGCGTCGAGTTCGAATCGCGCAAGGTGCCGTATTCGAAGTCGAAACGTCCCGAGATCGAGGAATTAACCGGCCAGAAGCGGGTTCCGGTGCTGGTTGACGGCGAGGAAGTCATCCACGACTCGAAGCGGATCCGGCAGTACGTTGAGCGCAAGTGGAGTACCCGCTAACCTTTGGTTATGACCGAGGCACCTGAAGCAGCAATCACCCTGACCGAAATCGCCGCCGGAAAGATCGCCGAGATGATCGGTGACCAGCCGGAAGGCGAAGAGCAGGCCCTGCGTGTGGCCGTGCGCGGTGGAGGCTGCTCCGGGTTCCAGTATGCCCTCGCCTTCGACAACAAAGGCGAGGACGACCATGTCTTCGAGCATCGCGGCGTTGCCGTGATCGTCGACAAGACCAGCATGCAGTTCGTGTTCGGGTCGGAAGTCGATTACGTCGAAGGACTCACTGGTGCCGGCTTCCAGGTCAACAACCCGAACGTGGTCGCCGCCTGCGGCTGCGGCTCGTCCTTCCAGGTAAAGGACGAAGAGGAAGAGCCCGCCGCGGTCTAGTCGCCGCTGCACAGGTCGGCAACCGCCGGCTCCGCGCGGTTCGACCCGCGCCCCCTGAAGTCTCCGCGTTTCTCCGTGCCGTCGGCTGACGTGCTGTTTTACATCTCCTTCACCGTTCGTTCTCCGATCTTTCACCTGCGGGTCCCCGGTCCTCCCTGATACTTGCCGCGAGCGCGAGATCGGCTTGCGCGGATGAACGAAAGGGAGTACTTCAGGTGTCAGAGAAATTGAATGGCAAGGGGGAGGGGCTTCGAAAGATGCTCCTCGGGTTCGGACTGGCTTTGGTCGTGTTCGGGCTGGCAGGTCTCACATCGGCAATCAACGCGAACGCCGAAGACGAAGTGATCCTCGGAATCAACTGCTCGGGCAAGGTCGAGCCGGTCGAAGATTCGCTGTTTCCGGACACCTTCTCCTATGAGTTTGGTTGCAACCAGGACATTTCGGCCTTCACGATCGTCTCAAACCGGCTGACCGACAACTTCTCGACTGAAGTGATCGGTCTCGATCCAACGGGGGAGCCTGGCGAGAATCAGGACTTCTTCTGCACTTCGACGGTCCCGTCGTATGGATTCGGTTGCTACGGGTCGCCGGGCAAGACCCCGCCGACCGTGATCACCAAGGGGAACCACGCAGTCGGTGAGTTCTCGACATTCGATTCGCTGTGTGCCGCGAATACGCAGCCCAAGGTCTGGGGAATCGCCCAGGCGGAATACACCTCCACGAACGACCTGACCGATCCGCCGAGCGTGAAGCGCTGGCAGGCGACTTCCGAGCCGTTCCCGCTCAACACCAGCGCGATCAACTGCAAGGTGCTGAACGCGAAGGTCAAGGCCCAGAAGGCCTGTAAGCGGGTCAAGAAGTACAAGAAGGGCTCGAAGGGCAGGTCCAAGGCAAAGCGGCAGTGTGTCCGCGCCCGAGCGATCGCGAAGAAGGCCTGAACGGCCTTCCGGAACTGAAAGACAAGAAATGCATAGGGAAAGGAACACCATGAAGAGGTCCAAACGAACAGTCCTCGGCTTCGCGCTCGCCTGCTTCGCCTTCGTGGCGATGCCGGTGGCCGCGCAGGCCAAGCCGACCATCACCATCAGCGGATCGACCACGGTCGCGCCGCTGGCCACCCAGCTCGCCAAGGGCTATCTCAAGAGCAAGAAGTGCCGCAGGAACGGCGGCTGCGTCAAGTTCAAGATCCTCCAGGGCGGTTCAGACATCGGAGTTGCCGACGTCGCCCGCGGAAGGGTCACCCTCGGAATGTCCTCGAGGATCCCGAAGGACAGCGATCCCGGCGGGATCGTGTTCAACGAGATCGCCAAGGATGCGCTCTGCGTCGCGACCCACAAGGGCAACAAGATCAGCAACATGACGCAGGACCAGGTCCAGAACGTGTTCAGTGGCGCGGTCCGCGACTGGGGCAGCGTTCCGGGCTCGAACCTGAACGGCACGGTGAACGTGACGGTCAGGACGGCAGCATCCGGTACGCAGGACGCATTCGACAAGATCTTCATGTCTCCGAAGAAAACCTTCTCGGGTGCTTCACAGAAGGCGTCGAACGGCCTGATAGAGCAGCAGCTCCAGCGTGACCCGCTGGCGATCGGCTACCTCTCGCTCGCCTTCCAGAAGGGCGTCCACATCGTCAACTACAAGGGCGTTCCCTGCAACCTGCGGGCCGCCAAGTCGGGTCAGTACCCCGGCACCCGGCCGCTGTTCCTGGTATCGAGGGGCAATATCTCCGGTGCTTCGAAGAAGTGGCTCGGTTGGATCCGGAATAACAAGAAGGCCCTTCGGATCGCAGCGAGCTCCTGGGTTCCGTTCAAGTAATGGACGAGCGGTATCTCGGAGTCTTCGACGAGTCTGACGACAAGTCGAAGAAGGAACATCCCACGAACCGGCGCGTCGAGCTCATGCTCGGCGCGCTGGCTTCGTTGATCCTGGTCTTCATCGCCGGGATGGTGATCTTCGTCTTTCTCAAGGGGTTGCCGTCGCTCACTGGCAACGGCATCTCTTGGTTCGGGGGCGGCGGAAACGTCGACGAGCAGCTGACCAACATCTTCAACTCTCCCGCCGAACCGGAAAACTACGTCTACGAGCTCAACGCCTTCCCGCTGCTCTGGTCCACCTTCCTGATCGCCTTCGTGGCGGTCTGTCTGGCGACCGTCATTTCCATCTTCTCCTCGATCTTCATCGTCGAGTTCGCCCCGCGGCCACTCGAGAGAATCCTCGAGCCGGTCGTCAAGTTCCTGGCTGCGATCCCTTCGGTCATCTACGGGCTCCTGGGAATCCTCATCCTGGTGCCGTGGATCAACAACACGTTGATCACCGAAGACATGCGCGAGTCGGTCCGCTACGTGATTCAGCTCGACGGCACCAGCGTCCTGGCCGGCGTGATCATCCTCACGATCATGATCCTGCCGATCATGATCGCGATCATCACCGACTCGTTGCGGGCTGTGCCGCAGGTCTGGCGCGAAGGTGCGCTGGCCCTCGGCGTGAATCGCTGGCGGGCACTGAGGACGGTGTCGCTGAGGGCGATCCGGCCGGCGATCGTCGCCGCGGCTGTGCTGGCTACCGCCCGGGCCCTGGGTGAAGCGATCATGCTCGCCATGGTCACCGGATCGATTGGCTTCGCTCCGAACCCGTTCGACGGTTTCCTCTTTTTCCTGGAGCCTTCACGCCCGCTTGCAGCGACCATCGTCGACGGCGCCGAAGGACTCTCGGTCGAACCGTTCGGGCAGACGATGTACGCCTTCGCCTTCATCCTGATCATCTCGACGGCCTTTCTCTCTTTCGCCGGCTGGGCCGCTCGCAAGTCACTTTCCCGCTACAGCATCGGTGCCAAATGAGCACCGCCACGACCAGGAAAAGGAAGCAGGCAGCGGTCCGGCGTACCCGGGCGGCCAAACCGAAGAAGATCAAGTCCAAGGACTCGTGGAGTATTGGTGATCGCATCGGAGTGGGCCTGGCCTGGTTCTTCGGCCTGATGCTCTGCTTCATCGCTGCCGCGATCATCCTGTACATGGCCTGGAAGGGCATCAGCTTCATCAACTGGGAGATCATCAGCACTTCCCCGGAGGCGTCGCTTGAGCAGTCCAAGACCGGCGGCTTCCTCGATCCGATCATCGGCACGCTGCTGCTGACGATCATCGGCGCCGCGATTGCCACTCCGGTCGGCGTGGCCGTTGCCATCTGGCTCACCGAGTACGGGCGGCCCGCCCCGCTCGCCCGCTTCGTCGAGGCGGGAATCGAGATCATCGTCGGCGCCCCTTCGATCGTGCTCGCGATCTTCGGCCTGCTCGTCTTCCAGCAGGGATTCTTCAGCCCGTTCTCGTTCACGGCCGAGGGCGGGGAGGTATTCGGCCGGTCGTTCTTCGCGGCGGGCGCAGTGATGTCACTGATCGCACTTCCCTTTGTGGTCGGCGGCACCCGTGAAGCCCTGAACTCGATTCCGCGCCATGTCCGCGAGGCTTCGTATGCCCTCGGGAAGGACCAGGCTTCGACGATCAGACGGGTCCTGCTGCCGAGCTCGCGGAGTGGAATCGCCACCGGCTCGACCCTCGGCATGGCGCAGATTGCCGGTGACACGGCGGTCGTGGTCGTGCTGCTCGGAGCTTCACTTCAGATCGCGCCGGAAGGCGACGTCCCCGGCCTCGACGTGCTCAAGGGCACCGGTTCCACGCTGACCAGTTTCGTTTTTCAGAACTCACCGGCCGGAGAGGGGAACGCTCCCGACAAGGCCTATGCGGCCGCTTTCGTCCTGCTGTCGCTGGTGATCCTTCTGAACCTGATCGTCAACCGGATCACCAGGAAAGGAAAGCAAGTATGGGGGTAGGGCAAGATCAACAGGAACCAGAAGTTTCGACCAACGGGTCGCTCCACACGGTGCCGCCCCTACGCCGGATCGTGGTCGGGCATGAGGTGCCGCCGATTCGGGTCGCCGACGAGTACGGCGATGCCGGCGCTGTCCAGTCACCGGAGGAGCCTCTCCGCCTGCCCGAGGATCAGCTGGGTCCGGAGTGGTACGACGAATGCATGCGGACCGAGTCACTCAGCATCAGATTCGGAGAGAAGGAAGCGGTCAAGGAAGTGTCGCTGCAGGTGAACGCCGGTCAGGTGCTGGCTCTGATCGGTCCTTCCGGTTGTGGCAAGACGACCCTGCTCCGCTCGATGAACAAGCTGGTGGACCTCACACCTACGGCCCGGCGCACTGGCCGGATACTGCTTGACGGAGAGGACATCGACCTCTTCGACGACACCCAGCTTCGCCGGCGGGTGGGGATGCTTTTCCAGCAGCCGAATCCGTTTCCGATGAGCATCTTCGACAACATCGCCTACGGTCTCCGCGAGCGCGGTTCGAAGCGTCCGCGGAAGAAGGAGCTAGAGCCCGTTGTTGTCGATGCCCTCGAGCGAGCCGGGCTCTGGGACGAGGTCGGCGACAACCTCGACCATCCGGCCCTTTCGCTTTCCGGCGGTCAGCAGCAGCGGCTGTGCATCGCCCGGTCACTGGCCGTGACGCCCGAGGTGCTGTTGCTGGACGAACCCTGCTCGGCACTCGATCCGATCTCGACGGCGATCATCGAGGAGACGGTGGTCCAGCTGAAGGACGAAATGGCGATCGTGATCGTCACCCACAACCTGCAGCAGGCCGAGCGAGTCGCCGATCAGGTCGCCTTCATGTACCTCGGAGACCTCGTCGAGTACGGGTCGGCAGTACAGATCTTCAACGATCCGATGGCCGAGCGCACCAAGGACTACGTCCGGGGAGATTTCGGGTGAACCCGCGTCTGGTCGCCCTGTCCGGTTTTACCGCTGCCCTCGTAGTAGTGGCGGGATTGACCGGCTGCCAGTCGACCCAGAGCAAGAGCGCCGAGCTCGAGGCCAACGGAGCAGAGATCGCCAAGGTGGGGAAGATCAAGATCGGGTCCGCCAATCAGGCGGTCGAGGTCGTAAACCAGACCCTGCTTACCGACCAGTACGGCAGCGCGGTGGTCCTTCGGCTCAAGAACGACTCGCCCAAGAACCAGGCGGGTATACCGCTCGCGCTGGTCGTCAGGAACTCGAAGGGGAAGCCGATTTACAAGAACGACATCCAGGGCCTCGAGAAAGGCCTGATCAGCATCCCCTTGGTGGAAGGCAACAGCGAGACCTGGTGGGTCAACGACCAGGTTCTCGTCACACAGAAGCCGAAGAAGGCCGAGGTGACGATCGGGGAGCCCGACGGGAATGCGCCGGGCAAGATCCCCGAGATCGAGGTCTCGCCTCCGAGCGTCGAGCTCGACCCGGTGTCGGGAACCAACGTGACCGGCGAGGCGACCAACAAGTCGGACGTCGAGCAGATCGACCTGTTGCTCTACGCGGTGGCGACCCGGGGCGGCAAGGTCGTGGCGGCGGGACGGGGACTGATTCCGAAACTCAAGGCCGACGGAAAGTCGGAGCCTTACCGCATCTACTTCATCGGAGACCCGAAAAACGCGGATATCGAGGTATTCGCACCACCCTCGAATTTCGAATAGGAGAACCAAGGGAATGAGTGAACTCACGACGATCGCGCCTCCGGCGAGCGCCCCGGTGCGCTGCACCGGTTGCGGACAGACGATGGCTGCCAACCAGCGATATTGCCTCGAATGCGGCAAGCGAAAGGGCGAGCCGCGAGTCGAATTCAACGATTACATGAGCGAGGGGGTCCCCAAGGGCGAATCCCCGCCGCCGCCGACGCCGCCGCAGGCCCGTTCCCTGGCTGCTCCCATCCCGGAGGATCCCCGGCCCGTACGCGAGGTGACTCCGCTGATGGCAGCTACAGGACTGGTGGCATTCGCCGTGATCCTTTTGCTGGGGGTAGTCGTCGGCCGGCTCGGCGATACGAATTCCCAGGCGCCCGTGGTGGCGACGACCGGGGTTCCGGCGACTGCCGCGGTCACCCCTGGAGTCAGCAGTGAGACGAGTACCGAGGTGGTCAGCTTCAAGCCGGACTGGCCGTCGGGCACCGACGGCTTTACGATCGAGCTCGCGAACCTGCCGAAGGACTCGGCGGACGGTGCCGCGGTCGAGGCCACCAAGTCGGACCTGGCTTCGCAGGGCGCGTCCGAGGTCGGGGCCCTCGATTCGGATGAGTACGCGAGCCTGCCCGGTGGCAACTACGTCTTCTATTCGGGCGTCTACGAAACCAAGGCCGAAGCTGAAAAGGCCCTCGGGGACCTCTCCGGCAGCTTTCCCGATGCCCAGGTGATCGAGGTGAGCGCGACCGTCGACACCGGTGGTGGCGGTGGAGGCGGCGGCGGCGGCGGTGGTGGTGGCAACGACTTGATCGTCGATCCTGGCGCCGCTGATCCCGACAAGGCCGTGCAGGCCACCAAGGAGGACCTCAAGGCGATCAACGATGCCGACGCCGAGGACTTTCAGGAGCTTCAGAAGAAGCTCCCCCCGACCATCGAGACCCCTGGCAAGGCGCCACCCACGGACAACAAGGCACCCGGTGGCGGCGGTGGTGGCAACGCCGTCGAGATCGGCTGATCCGATGGGACCTTCGAAACTGATCAGAAGAGGTCGTCCGACCCCCGAGCAGCTGGCCAAGGCTTCGCGGCCGATGACCAGGCTGGAAGAGCGGCGTGAGGAATTGCGCTCCCGGTTCACCGAGCTGCAATGGGACCTGGGCGGAGCGGCATACGAAATGGCGGCACGTGATTATTTCCGGCTCGACGTCCTCGCGGGTATGGCTTCGCGCCTTCAGGTTGTGGACGCCGAACTGGCGGAGATCGAGAGGATGGCGCGGCTCGAGCGTGCGGGGGCCGCCGGAGCGTGTTCCGGCTGCGGATCGCTCTACGCCAGGGGCGCGGCGTACTGCTGGCGTTGCGGCCGGAATCTCAGCGAGGGCACTGGCACTGTCGTCGGGCCGAGTCCGTCCGGTCCCACCCCGACTGCTTCCAGCGATCCGGTGGCGATTGAGTCCCTCCCCGAGGCAGAGTCAGAAGCCAGGACTTGAGCTTGCTGGAGGGGACTCGCAAAAAGATCGGGGCCTGGCGGCTGCCGTGGCGGATACCGGTTCCGAACCGCGACGACCTGATCGCGATGGGCCTGATGGCGCTTGCTTTCGGCCTGATGGTCGGCGTGGCGATCGGGCCGGGACTGGGCAATTCCAGCAATGCCGGGGCCACGGTCGCCAGCGGCCTTCCGCCGGCCGTGACCGAGACCCCGGCGACCGACGAGATCGTTTTGGCCGACCCCGGAGCGCCGGTTCTCGGAGCTCCCGCGGGCAGTGAGACTTCGACTTCGGGTTCCCTTCCGGATTCCGACCAGGCCGCCTTCGTGCCGCCGTTGGACGATTCCTCCATCACCCCGGATGCTTCGAGTGACCCGGCTCCGGTGGAACCCGATGCCGACGAATTCATCGCCCCTGAGAAACGAACGGATCCGGTCGATCCCCCCAAGTCCCTGCCGGGCTCTCCACTCAAGGGGACCGTGGTCAGCCTCGGGGTCAACGAAAAGTCGTATGCCGTCGCTGACGAATTCGGTAACGTGCTCGCGCTTCACGGCTCGACCTCACCCCCTCTCGCAGGCTACGTTTCGACCCGGATCGCACCGCTCGCGAACGGGACTTTCGGCGAGGAGCTGAAGTGGACCACCGATGGCGAGAAGACCGGGTCGCCACTCCGCGGCGTCGTGTCCTGGATCGACCCCGCCACCGGCTGGATCGCGATCTCGAGCCGCGGTGCTTCGATCGCGGTGGATGCCGCGGAACCAATTGCGACCGGCGAGTCGCAGATTGAAATCGGCAGCCAGGTGGAGGGCGACATCACCTTTCCGGCCGAGCGGCAGGAAGATCCGGATTCAGGTCCGCTGCTGCTGGCGACCGGGCTCGAAGCGATCGGCGACCCCGGCGACTTTCTCGAACTGAACGGCCGGGTCCTGTCGGTCGATCCCGAGGCGCGGCTGATCACGATGGCGCCCGACAGTGGAGGCCGGATCGACGCGGAGATTTCCATCCAGACCCCCCGAGCTTTCGATCCGGAAACTGTCGATGTCGGGCGGACGTTCAACGCCACGGCCGACGTGACCGACGGCGGGCTCGTACTGACGGGCCTCTCGGCCGACTACAGCCGCAATGCGGCGAACGACCTCACGACGGCCTTCGGGGACCTTCGCTGAGTCAGAACCTGGAAGGTCTGTTCAGGCGCCTTCGATTTTGAGCGGCGGGCTCTGGGCCGGCAGTTCGGAAGCCGTCTCGGGTACTTCTGCGGTCTCCGGCTGCGGAACACCGAGCGCCGTGGCAAGTTCGCCGGAAGCGGCCATCTCTTCAACGATGTCGGCACCGCCGAGCAGCTCGCCGTTGACGTAGAGCTGCGGGAAGGTCTCCCAGTCGGAGATCTCGGTGGTCACCGCGCGCAGCGGCTGGAGCGCCGGCAGCACATCGATCGCCCCATACTCGACGCCCATCGTGTCGAGCGCCTGGACGGTGCGCATCGAGAATCCGCAACGGGGCGCTTCGGGTGTGCCCTTCATGAAGAGCAGCACGGGGTTCTCGGAGATCAACTCCTTGACGCGGTCAGTCAGTTCCTGGTCAGCCATGAGCCAATGCTAGATGATCGCCCGCCCCGGCCACAAACCACCGAACTGGCAATGAAAGTCATTGGCTATCACTGACTTTCATTGCCAGTTCGTGGGTGGCGGGCTATTCGATGACTTTTATAGTCAGTGCGTGGATCGTTCCGTCGTCGAACCGGCTGCGGACCGCGGCCTTGACCAGGCGGTGCTGGTTGATCCGGGTCAGCCCTTCGAACTGGGGCGCCCTGACTTCGGCCCGTAGATGGTCGCCGGTGCCGGTCTCGTCGATCACGGCGGCGGTCGAGCCGGGCAGGGCGGCTTCGATCATTCCCTTGAGTTCGAGCAGGTCGGCGGGCATCGGTCGAGCCTACTTCTTGACTATGTCCGAGGCGTGGTCAAGCATCTCGTCGACCCGCACGAACTTGACCCGGGGCCGGCCGTGCGGCTCGCCCCGTCCGACTTCTGCCTGGTCGATCTTCTCCCAGCCGCTGAAGCTGACGTAATGGGCACCGCGTTCCTGGAGCAGATCCTCGATCGCGTTCGGATCGGGTGAAGCCGGGTCGAGCAGCCGGCCGCCGGCCACGTCTTCAAGCAGGTGGGTGACCGTCTCCTGGGCGTCCTTCTTGTTGGTGCCGATCACCCCCGACGGTCCACGCTTGATCCAGCCGGCGGTGTAGTGGCCGGTGCGGTGCGATCCGCCGTGCTCCTCCAGCACCCGTCCGTGCTGGTTGAGGATGGTGCCGCGCTTCTCGTCGAACGGAATTCCCGGGATCGGGATGCCGGTGTAGCCGACGGAACGCAGGATGAGGTCGCAGGCGAGTTCTTCGCGTTCGCCGGTGTCCCGGGCACGCAGGCTGCCGTCTTCGTCGACCAGAACGTTCCGGCCGATCACGATGCTCTCGACCCGGTCGCCGCCGTTGATCTCGACCGGCGAGGCGAGGAAACGCAGGACTATCCGCTTCGGCTTGCCTTCGGGCGTCTTGGCCGCGAACTCGCGGACGATGTCGAGGTTGACGCGGGTGGTCTTGTCGACTTCATCCGAGTCGATCCAGGCCTGGCTCGCCGGATCGAGTTCGACGTCGGCCGGATCGACGATCACATCGGCCTCCTCGAGCTCGCCCAGTTCCCTGACTTCGGGGTTGGTGTACGCCGCCTGGACCGGGCCGCGACGGCCCAGCACGACGATCTCCTCGATCGTGCTCGCGTCGAGCACTTCGATCGCGTGGTCGGCGATGTCGGTCTTCCTGAGCTCGGCGTCGTCGAGTGCCAGCATGCGGCTGACGTCCATCGCGACGTTCCCGTTCCCGATGACGACGGCCCGTTTCGCGCGGTCGAGGTGGAAGTCGCGGTCGGCGTAGTCGGGGTGGGCGTTGTACCAGCCTACGAACGCGGTTGCGGCATAACTGCCGGGCAGGTCCTCGCCGGGGATGCCCAGCTCGCGATCGGCTTCGGCGCCGAAGGTGTAAATGATCGCGTGGTAGTGGTTCTCGAAATCGGCGATGCCAAGATCGCGGCCGACTTCGACGTTGCCGAAGAAGCGGAATCCCTCCTTCGCCGCGGTGCGCTCGTACACCCGGGTGACCGACTTGATCTTCGGGTGGTCCGGTGCGACGCCGCCACGGACCAGCCCGTACGGGGTGGGCAGCCGGTCGAAGAGGTCGACCTGGGTGTGGGTCTCAGGATCCTTGAGGATCTGGTCGGCGGCGTAGAAGCCGGAGGGGCCGGCTCCGATGATTGCGACGCGAAGGGGGTTGTCCTGGGTGCCTGGATTACTCATTGCCCCGGAGGATAAAGATCCCGACCGTTGGGTTGGCTATGCGGCTACGGCGCGGGCGGCGTTCGCTTCGATCTCGGCCGCCCACTGCGGCCAGAGCTCGAGCGGCAGGTCGTGGCCCATGCCTTCGTAGATGCGCAATTTGGCTCCGGGGATGGCTCTGGCGGTCGCCCGGCCACCGCGCGGAAAGACGAGACGGTCGGCCGAACCATGGATGACCAAAGCCGGCAGGTCCAGCTTGCGCAGGTTCCTGGTCCGGTTCGGCTGGCAGTTGATCGCGTGAAGCTGGCGGGCGGTGCCTTCGCGGGTGATGCCCCGGTGCCAGGCCTCGGCCCCTTTGGCACGGAGCCGTTCCGGATCGGTCGGGTACGCCGGGGAGCCGATCGTCTTCGCCAGCAGTTCCAGCCGCTCCAGGTAGCCCTCGAGGTCGGTCGGCGTCACCTTCATCAGCGCGACGAGTTCCTTCGATCCGGGCAAAGCATCCTTGTAGGCGCCGGTCCGGGACATGATCGAACACATCGAAAGGATCCGTTCGGGGTGCTCGATCGCCATCGTCTGGACGATCATGCCGCCCATCGAGCAGCCGACGATGTGGGCCTTCTCGATACCCAGGTGGTCGAGGACGCCGATCGGATCGGAAGACATCTCGGACATCGTGTACCTGAGTCCGCGCGGTATGCCGAGCATCATCGGGAGGACGCCCGGCGCGCCGAGGTCCTCGAGCACCGTCGAGTGCCCGTTGTCGCGGTTGTCCATCCGGATCACCCGAAATCCGCGATCCGCCAGCATTTCGCAGAAATCATCTTCCCAGAAGATCATCTGGGTCCCGAGACCCTGGACCAGCAGGATCGCCGGGTCATCAGGGTTGCCACGGTCGTCGAACGCGATCTGGATGCCGTCGCCGACCGGTGCGAGCTGTTCTGGAGGGATGGTGACCGTCATCGGTCTCAGACCGTTCCCGCCCCGATGACCGAACTGACGGCGGTGCCGTCCAGGGCGTCAAGCGCCCGGGCGGTCGACATCGAGACACAGGTGAAGATCGGGGTTTCCGACTCGGTGTAGGCGCTCGATTCGGTGTAACGGAGTTCCTGGACCAGGTCGAGGAACTCCATCGGATCGTCGCCTTCGAAGCCGACCACGAATTCCTGGTCGTCGAGTCCGTACGAATAAGTGGTGTTGATCGAAATGTCGGGGTACTTGCGGCCGATCGCGATGTGACCCTTCATGATGCGCATGCGTTCGTCCTGATCGAGGCCATACCAGGACCTCTTCTTGACCATCGGGTAGAGGAAGAGGTACTTGCGCTCGGAAACGCAGATCTCGGGCCGGGCGTTCTCGTCGGAGTAGGCGGAGACCCGCGTCGTGCTCAGGAACGAGTGGGGGGTTTCAGCCCATTTGGCCAGTCCGCTCTGCCCGAGGACGACGTGAAGCGTGTGCAGGTCCTCCAGGTTCGGGCTCTGGCTCAGCACGACGAAGTCGGTGTCGCCGCGAGTGCCTATCGTTGAATAGGTGCGAAGGGACCGATCTGAAGAGAAGTCGTCGCAGGCCGCGAGGAACTCGCGTTTGTCGGCAGCGCGATCGGCCGGATCGCGGCGGCGCCACGCGGGGTCCATCTTGAAAAACGTGAACTTGGCGAATGTGCGGTCGGCCATGCTGGTTCTCAAGATAGCGATTTTTGCTCTGCTGCTGGCAATGACGCCGGCCGGCGGGGCCGCCGCCGTCCCCGCGGGGACCATCGGCGTCCAGCCCCGGGTGACGATCGCCGTCGTACCTCAGGGCACTTCCCCGACCACCCTCGGCAGCTTCAGAGGTGCCGCGGTCGGCCTGCTGAACCCCGGTCTGGGCGATGTGCCGGCCGACCAGACGTGGCTCGACATCAGTCAAGGATCAAGGGCGTTTGACACCGCGTATGACATCCCGTTGAACGACCTGGTAGTTACGCCGAGAAGGGTGCTTTCATGGGAAAAGGTCCGGAAACGGGCACGCCTCGCATCACCCGACATCCGACCCGGACTTCTGGCCACTGCCCTCGCCGCTTCCGGCCTCGAATCGGTGGTCGCGCCGGGCACCGGCAGTCCGGCGCTGATCGCGGTCGACCGGGACGGTCGTCTTACTCCCATCCGGGCGGGATGTATCCCGGGAATCTGCCCCCCGGCGCTTGAAGTCCGGAGCACGACGGTCGTCGGGGCCTATGAGTTGGCCAGGGAGCGCCGGCGCGGCCAGCTCCTGGTCGTCATCGAGAGTCCCCCGGCCGATTCGGGTGGCCAGCTCTCGATCGCCGTCGCCGGACCGGGATTCAGGGGCCTGCTCACCTCGCTCAGCACCCGCACCGACGGTTACGTCCTGACCACCGACCTCGCGCCGACCGTTCTGTCCTACTTCGGTGCCGACGTGCCGAAGGCGATGACGGGCCTGCCGATCTCCTCCGGCGGCGTCGTCGATTACGAATCACTGGAGCGGCTCGAGGGCCGGTACCAGCAGGTCGGCAAGCGCCGGGGCGCTGCACTGCTGGTGCCGATCCTGATCTGGGCGCTGCTGGCGGCCGGAACCGTCGCCTTCAGCCGCGGGCGGCTCGCCCGGCCCGCGGTCAAACTGCTCGCCCTCTCGGTGATCCTCTTGCCGGCGGCCCTGCTCCTGACCGCCGCGTCCTCTCCGTCGCTCGGGGTCGAGCGGGCGGTGGCGACGATCCTGCCGGCGTTGGTGGCCTGCGGACTGCTGCGGCTCCTTCCCGGGTTCGCGCCTCTGGCAGTCGCCTGCCTGGTGACCGTCGGCCCGTACGCGATCGACGTGCTGGCCGGCTCGGTGCTGACTCCGAAGGCGGTCGTCGGTCCAAACCCCGGGCTCGGCGCGCGTTTTTACGGCATCGGCAACGAACTCGAATCGACCCTGATGATCCTGACCTCGACCGGGGTCGGCGCCGCACTCGCCGCCTGGGGTTACGGGCTCGCGCGGCGACGGGCCGCCGCCGCCTTCCTCGTGGCCGGCCTGGCCGGCACGGTGATCTTTGCCGCGGGCCGTTTCGGGGCCGACGTCGGGGCGGCGATCATCTTTCCGGTCGCCGCCGTGATCGCTGCCGCCCTGGTCCTCGAGCGGCCCCGCCTCGCCTGGTTCGGAGTGCTCGCCGCACTGGTCGCGCTGGTGCTGGTCGCGGCCGCGGACGCGCTGCTCGGCGGCGAGTCCCACTTCCTTCGATCCATCTTCGACGGCTCGCCAGGTGATTCCACCGGCCAGGTCCTGCTCCACCGGCTCGACGAGACCGCCAGCAGTTTCACCCGGCTTTCGAGGCTGCCGATAACCCTCGTTGCGCTGGGGCTGATCGCATTCGCCTGGTTCCGGCGCGACACGATCGAAAAGTGGCTCAAAACCGCTCCCGCACTGAGGGCAGGACTGATCGCGGCGGGCGTCGGATCAGTGGTCGGAGCACTCAGTAACGACTCCGGAGCCCTCTTCATCCAGGTCGGAGTTCTCTATCTGGGACTGCTCATCGGGTACGCATGGGCCGTAAATGGCCAAATGACCGATTCCTGAGCTACACTGTCCGTTCGTGCGAATTGCCCTTGTAACCCCGTATTCATGGACCTACCAGGGCGGTGTCAACCGTCACATCCAGTCACTGGCCGAGGAATTCATCAACCGAGGCCATTACGTCCGTGTCATTGCACCGTTCGATCCCCCGGATCGCCTGTCAAGAGTCCTGCACCGCGCTCCAGCCGAACCGCTGGAAGTGCCCGATTACCTGATCCCGATCGGCCGTACGATGGGCATCGGCTCGAACGGTTCGATCTCGAACATCCCGGTCTTCCCGACCGCGATGAGCGCGACCCGTCGTGCCATCGAAGAGGGCGAATTCGACGTGGTCCACCTCCACGAGCCGATCACCCCGCTCAACGGCTGGGACATCGCAACCGCGAGTGACACTCCGGTCGTCGGCACCTTCCACGCCTACGCCACGAAGCCGATGCCGCACACCCTCGGTAAGTTCGCCGGGGCGAAGCGGGTGATGAATCGCCTGTCCGCCCGCATCGCCGTCTCCGAGGCCGCGGCCTGGACCGGTCACCGCTGGTACGGCGGCAACTACACGATCGTCCCCAACGGCGTGAACGTCGAGCACGCCCCGCTCGGACCGAAGACGACCAGCGACGAGCTGCGGGTCCTGTTCATCGGGCGGGCCGAGGAGCGCAAGGGCCTGCCGGTCCTGCTGCGGGCGTTTGACGCACTCAAGGACCAGGTGCCGGCCCGCCTCGGGATCATCGGCACCGACCGGTCCGAAGTTCGGCGCATGCTCACCGACCCGGACCTCGAGGGCCACATCGACTTCCACGGCCGGGTCTCGAGCGACGAGCTCTGGCACCAGCTCCACCACGCCGATGTGCTCTGCGCGCCTTCGCTTTCGGGCGAGAGTTTCGGCATGGTCCTGACCGAAGCCTTTGCCGCCGGCACCCCGGTGATCGCCTCCGGCATCGCCGGTTACTCGGACGTCGTCACCGACGGCCATGACGGCGTTCTCGTCCCGCCCGGTGACCCGCAGCGCCTCGCCGAAGAACTCCAGCGGGCCTACCTCGAACCAGACCGTCTTCTCCGTATGGGCATGAACGCCCGCGCCAGTTCGAAGCGGTACGCCTGGGAACACGTCGCCGAAGAAGTGCTCGGCGTCTACGAGAGGGCGATCGAAGTCGAGCAGCCGACCTCGCTGCCCGACCGGCTGCGGCGGCGCGCCGGAATCATCCCGAGCGACGGACTTCCCCAGACCTACCCGGCGCGGATCGAGTCGCTCGACCCACCTCCGGTGGTTGAGGTTCACCGGAAGCGCCACCTCCTCAGGAAGGGCGCGCTCGGCGTCGCCGCGATCCTCGGCCTGGGCCTCGCCGCGCTCGCCGCCCAGAAGATCGGCCTCGACCGGGTCGGCAACGCGATTGTCCGCTCTGACGTCTCGTGGGTCCTGGTCGCCCTGGCCCTGATGGCCAGCTCGATGTTCTTCCGTGCCTACGCCTGGTACTTCATCGCCAAGGCCGCGATGCCGATCGCCAAACTGAGACGCCGGGATTTCGCTTCGGCGACCATGATCGGGGTCTTCATGTCAGCCACCCTGCCCGCCCGGTTGGGTGAGCCCGCGAGGGCGGTCGCGCTCTCCCGTCACACCGGGAGGGCCCGCGAGAGTCTGCCCGTGATCGTCGGCACGATCGTCTCGCAGACGATGCTGAACATTCTCGCTCTGGCCCTGCTCGGGGTTGTGGTGCTGACCAGTATCGGCGGCGTATTCCACAGCGACACCAAGCAGGTCCTGGCCTTCAGCCTCGTGCCGTTGGCGTTGTTGCTTGCGGTCGTAGTCGCTCCGATCGTGCTGCGGAACCAAAGAGCGAAAGACGGACGCCTCGCCAAGATAAGCGCAGTGGCGCACTCGCTGATGCTCCAGGTCCGGCGCGGACTCAGCGTCTTCAAGAAGCCGAAGAGCGGCCTGCCCGCCACCGGCCTCCAGCTCGGCGCCTGGTTCATCCAGCTGCTCTCGTGCTGGGCTCTGATGTTCGCGCTCGGCCTCGAAGCCCAGGCTGGATTCGCCGCATCGGCCGCTGTGCTCTTCGCAGTCAACTTCACCGCCGCCGTGCCGGTCACGCCGTCGAACATCGGTGTCTTCCAGCTTGCCGTCGTCGCCGTGCTGCACAACGGCTGGGGCGTCTCCACGGCCGACGCGTTCGCCTACGGCGTGATCCTCCAGGCCGTGGAAATGGCAACCGCCGCCGCGCTTGGCGTGCCCGCTCTGGTCCGCGAGGGCCTGACCTGGGGCGATATGCGCACCCAGGCGATCGCCCAGGCCCCGGTCGAGCTCAGCCCGGAGCCGCCGCGCAGCCGCGAGAAGAGCAGCCGGACCTTCGACTCGATCTGAGTCGCGGCCGGCCGGTCAGGCCGGGTCGATTCCCAGCGTCCGCAGTTTCCTGTCGAAGGCCGGGATCTTTTCCGTGTCCTCGTAGAAGTCGCTGTGGTCGACGATCTTTCCCCAGCGGGTCTTCACGAACACAATGACCTTGTTCGCGTAGATCTCGTCGCCGTCGGGACCGGTTGCGGAGTCATTGAAGCGGGCGGCCAGGGTCATCGACCACCTGCGGGAATCGTCAGTCCGGTCCGGGTGACCGATCCGGTGCGGGCAATCTAGGATCGGTCCATGTCCGACGCCGCCTCCGTGTTCAACTCCCACGCCGCCCACTACGAAGCGGCCCGCAACCGACTTATCCCGCCCTTCGAAGATTTCTACGGCACCGCGGTGTCGGCAATCGCTCTGGCAGGGCCGGAAGTGCGCCGGGTCATCGACCTGGGAGCCGGGACGGGGATGCTCTCGGGACTTGTGCGGGAGGCCTACCCGGAGGTCCACGTGACGCTTTTCGACGGCGCGGACCTGATGCTCGCAAAGGCAAAAGAGACTCTCGGCGAAGAACGGGTCACCTACGTAGAGGGCGACCTCTATGGGGACCTGCCGGCCGGACCCTGGGACGCGGTGGTCTCTGCCCTGGCGATCCACCATATGACCGACGACGGCAAACGGCATGTGTTCGGCGCCGCATTTCAATCTCTTCGCCCGGGTGGCGTCTTCGTCAACTCCGAGCACATTCTCGGGCCGACGACCGCGATGGACCGCGAGTACCGCCGCTGGCACGAGAAGTGCGCGCGCCACAACGGCATCAACGACCAGGAGTGGGAAGAAGCCGAAGAACGAATGCTCACCGACCACCTGACTCCGCTGGCGATCCAGCTCGACTGGCTGAACGCGGCAGGATTCGAAGACGTCGACTGCCTCTTCAAGGACCGAGGCTTCGCCGTGATGTTCGGAAAAAAACCAACCTGACTGAGGTGGTTCCATTTAGCCCCACCCCTCGGGGTTATTTGGAACCACCCGGATCACAGAAGCGCACACACCTGAGGTGGTTCCATTTAGCCCCACCCCTCGGGGTTATTTGGAACCACCCGGATCACAGAAGCGCACACGCCCGGTTCTTTTGAAGGTGGTAGAAACGTCGGGTGATCAGTGATGAGCGGCCCGGCCCGGTATCGCAGCGTGTCCATGAAACCCTCCGGCGCGACATCCTCGAGGGCAAGCTCGAAGCGGGCAGTCCGCTGCCTTCGGAACGTGTCCTTGCCGAAGAGTTCGGGGTAAACCGGCACGCGGTCCGCGAAGCGCTGAAGCGGCTCGAGCAGGCCGGCCTGATCCGCATCACCCACGGTGGCGCGACCCGCGTGCTCGATTGGCGCGACACCGGCGGCCTCCAGGTGCTGCTCGACCTGCTCGGCGAGACCTTCGACCCACCACCCGAGATCGCCCGTTCGGTAGTCGAGATGCGCGCCTCGATCGGCGTCGATGCCGCCAGGCATTGCGCCGGCCGCGCCTCGGCCGGGGATCGGAGCGAAATCCGGGACCTGGCTGTCGCGGCCGCGGACCTGGTGGGGGAGGGCGATGTCGAACTCGACTTGGCTTTCGCCACCATGTGGGGAGCGATCGTCGCCGGCTCCGGCAACATCGCCTACCGCCTGGCGCTCAACTCCCTGATGGAGGCGATGCTGGCCTACGGCGACATCGCCTCCCGGATCCGCCCGGCCGATGCCGACGTCATCCGAACCCTGGGGAAAGCGATCGCCGCCGGCGACGAAGACGCAGCCGTCGCGGCGGCCCGTTCGATGCTCGAATCCGATGTCGAATCGTTCGGCTAGGGTGGATCAAGTCCGACCGGGAAAGCTGACACTGGCAACCGCGACGTTCCGTAGGAGGAACCATGCACATCTGGAATCTCGCCGAACATGAGGTTGAACCTCAGAAACCGCAAGTCCTCGGCACGACCGCGGAGGGGCGAGCGGTTCTGGTCAACTTGCCCGCAGAAGCATCGATGCCTGACCATCAGGTGCGGGAACGGGCGACCGTGCTCGTCATCTCGGGCCGAATCGGGATAACCACCGACGATGGTCAATCGGTCGAAGGCGGACCCGGAACCATGGTTGTCTTCGCACCCTCGGAGAGGCACGCGGTCGTGGCCCATGAGGATTCGCGCTTCCTGCTCCTGCTGGCGCCATGGTCTCTGGACGAGCACTCCAGTCTGGAACCCTGGAACCGCGATACCGCATGAGCTGAATCGCCGCGAAACTCATTCGTGACGGAAACCCGGCCCCGAGCCGCTTGTAATAGCGGGTACAATCGGCGGGAGCCGTAGATCCTTGCGATGTGGGTACCGCTCTCGTCCAGTAGACCCGCCGCGCAAGCCGACGAATGGAGATGGGTGGAGACCAACGTCAAGCGCCGTGAGTTCATGCTTGCCAAAGGCTGGCTCCAGGCCGTGATCCTGGTCATGCTCGTCGGCTTCACCATCCTCGGGATTCTCGCTTTCCGTACCTACCAGGCTGGAGCACCGGTTCCGATGAAGGTGCTCGACCCCCAGGGCGAGATCCTCTTCGACGGGGACGATATCTCCGAGGGACAGCAGGTCTTTCTCCACAACGGATTGATGGAGTACGGATCGATCTTCGGGCACGGTGCGTATCTCGGGCCTGACTACACAGCCGACTACCTGCGACGGGCTTCAAACATCGCGATCGCCGGGCGTGGCGGCCCGCCTGTAGACGATGACGGGATCGCGATCGAAGGACGGCCGGGGACGACACCCGACCGGGCGGCTCAGGCGACGATCGACGACTTCCGGACCAACCGTTTCGACGAGGACACCCAGGAACTGCAGTTCACCCAGGCGCATACGGATGCTTTTGAAGCTCTGGTGCCCTATTACAGCCGATTCTTCTCCGAGCCGACCACCAGGAATGGCCTTCGGAAATCAGCGATCACCGATCCGGAAGACCTGCGCGATCTCACCGCATTCTTTGCCTGGAGCGCCTGGGCGGCGGCGGCCGAACGGCCCGGCAAGGAATATTCCTACACCAATAACTGGCCGTCAGAGCCGCGCGTGGACAACGAGCCGACCGCCGACGCAATCGTCTGGTCGGTGCTCTCACTGATCGCGCTGCTCGGCGGGATCGGGCTGCTGTTCGGAGCCTTCGGACGTTATGGCTTTCTCGGATGGCGTGGCCGGGAACAAACCGTCGTTTCGTTCCGGGATCCGTCATCCGTCACGCTGACTCCCGGCCAGAGGGCTACCACCGGGTTCTTCCTGGTGATGGCGGCCCTCTTCCTGATTCAGACGCTGGCCGGGGCGGCGGTGCAGCACTACCGGGCCGAGCTCAGCGGCTTCTTTGGCTTCGACCTGGCCGTGTACCTTCCCTACAACCTGTTGCGCACCTGGCACGTGCAGCTCTCGATCTTCTGGGTTTCCACATCCTTCGTCGCGGCCGGGATCTTTCTGGCTCCGATGATCGCCCGCCGAGAACCAAGGGGACAGGGCAAACTCGCCTATCTCCTGCTCGGTGCGCTTGCCGTCGTCGTCTTCGGCACCTTGATCGGGTCCTATCTGGGCATCCACGGCGTACTCGAGGACAGGGCCTCGAACTGGTTCGGACTACAGGGCTTCGAGTACCTCGATCTCGCCCGTTTCTGGCAGGTCCTGCTGGTCATCGGCCTGGTGCTCTGGGTTTACATGCTTTTCCGCGTCATGCGGACCAGGCTGAGGGAGGACCACCCCGGGAACATGCCCTGGCTGTTCTTCCTCGCGGCCTGCGCGATCCCCGCCTTCTATGCGGTCGGCCTGCTGGCCCAGACGGGTGACGACTTCACGATCACCGAGTTCTGGAGGTTCTGGGTCGTCCACCTCTGGGTGGAAGACTTCCTCGAGATCTTCACCACGGTGATGGTCGCTTACATGTTCGTCCTGCTCGGAGTGGTCCGCGAGCGGGTCGCGCTGACCGTGATCCTGCTCGACATCGCCTTGTACTCGATCGGCGGGGTGGTCGGCACGATGCACCACCTCTACTTCTCCGGCACACCCGCGGAACACATGGCCCTGGGCGCGTTCTTTTCTGCGGCCGAAGTCATCCCGCTGACTTTCCTGACCGTGGAGGCGTGGTCGTTCCTGCAGCTGGGTTCGAACCAGGAATCCAAATCGAAGACCTCATTCCCTCACCGGTGGGCGGTGATGTTCCTGGTCTCCGTCGGCTTCTGGAACTTCCTGGGAGCCGGCGTGTTCGGCTTCCTGGTCAACCTGCCGATCATTTCCTACTACGAAATCGGCACGGCCCTGACCGCGAATCATGCCCACGCGGCGATGATGGGGGTGTACGGAATGCTTGCGATCGGACTCTCCCTGTTCTGCCTCCGGTACATCATCCCGTCGGACAAGTGGCCCGAAAAATGGGCCAAGGTTAGCTTCTGGGGCACGAACATCGGACTCGCCTGGATGTGTTTCGCGACCCTGCTTCCACTGGGCATCATGCAGCTCTACGAATCGGTCAACAAGGGCTACTTCGAAGCGCGGCAACTCGACTTCCTCACCGGGGATACGATCGCCCTGCTCGAGTGGCTGAGGTTGCCGGGCGACATCGTCTTCATCGGTTTCGGAGCGATCCCGACCCTGTACATCGCCTTCCTCGGAGTCAAGTACGCCCTGCGCAGGAGAAATCAAGGCGGAGCGGACGGCGATGACGATCACGAGGGCGATCTGTTCACGGTGATCTCGGGTCCCGCCCTCGACGACGATGATCCGGACTCCCCGGACGCCGGCGCGGCAGCTCCGACCGCGGGAACATGACTGCCGAAGTCCTGCTCGCCGCCGCCTACGCGGCCGCCCTGCTGGCCGGGGCGCTGCTGCTCGAGTGGCTTTCGATCCACACCCACAACCGCTCGCAGCAATTCAGGACGTCCGGGTTCGAGTACGAAGAAGAGCAGGACTTCTGGGTCTGCCACCAGGGCGAACAGCTCTGGCCGGCCGAGTATGACCGCGAGAAAAGGCTGGTCCGGTACCGGGCGAAGGCCAGCGTCTGCCGGGCCTGTCCCGTGCGCGGCGCCTGCACCGACTCTCCGGGCGGCAGGGAGATCATCAGGGCGGTGGATCCGTGGCCGCATTCCGAAGCGGGTCGATTCCACCGGGGGATCGTGGTGATGCTGGTCGGACTGGCGCTGTTCATCCTCGTGATCGAGCTGGTGCGAAACCACGCGCCGCTCGAGTTGGCTTTGCTGGTACCGATGTTCGTGACTACGTCCGTCCTTGGCCTCTGGCTGGCTCGCGATCTGGTGAGGACTCCTTCCGGGTTTCCCGAGCCGAAACCGGCCCACGGAAACCGCCTGGCCATCGGCCATGACGAGAAATAGAAGAAATCGGTGGCCGGAACTGGTATAACCAGTTCCAACTTACTGGCTAGACCACTGACTTTGGAGAAGTTTTGAGCGACGAGTTAATAATCATTTACGCGATCCCGTTCTTCCTGCTCTCGGTCGGGCTCGAGTTCGTCGCCCTGAGGCACGCCGCCCACGAGCACGAGGACGACCCGGTTGCCCCGGTCGGCTACGACGTCAAGGACAGCAGCACGAGCATGACCATGGGCCTCGGCCACCTGTTCGTGGCCGGCGCCTGGAAGCTGGTCCTCCTCTTCGTCTACGCGGGCATCTACACGCTCAGTCCCTTCCAGCTCGTTGCGTCGAACTGGTGGGTCTGGGTGCTGCTCTTCTTTGCGGACGACCTCGCCTTCTACTGCTACCACCGCAGCCACCACCGGATCCGGATCTTCTGGGCGACGCACGTGGTCCATCACTCGTCGGAACACTTCAATTTCTCGACGGCGCTTCGCCAGGACTGGTCGCCTTTCACCGGCTCGATGTTCTGGCTGCCGATGGCGCTCTTCTTTCCGCCCTGGATGATTTTCGTGGCGATGTCCTGGAGTCTGATCTACCAGTTCACCCTCCACACCGAGGCGATCGACAAGTACCCGCGGCCGATCGAGTGGATCTGGAATACGCCTAGCCACCACCGGGTTCACCACGGCTCCCAGGAGCAGTACCTCGACCGGAACTACGGCGGCATCCTGATCATCTGGGACCGTCTGTTCGGCAGCTTCGAACCCGAGGACGAACGCGTGCGTTACGGACTGACGAAAAACATCGAGACCTACAACCCGGTCAGGGTCGCCTTCGGGGAGTTCGCCAATATCTGGCGTGACGTGAAGTCCGCCGACAACTGGCGCCACCGTTTCTCCTTCGCTTTCAAGGGGCCAGGGTGGAAGCCCGGAGAGGAGTCAGTCCCCTCCGCGCCTCAGCCCGGTGCGGGCGTCGCGAAGCCTACGAAAGCGGAACTCCCTGCTTCGATGACTTCGTCAACCTCTTGACGGTCACCTTGAACGCGCCTTCGACTTCGCAGTCGCCGTCGGCAGCTTTGGAGACCTTCGAACCGCGATAGACGATCGCCCCTTCGCATGGACCACCAACCCGGATCGTCCGGATCAGGCGCTTGCCGATGCCGAGGGTCCTGAACGATGAAACTCGCAGGTCGAGCGGCAACTCGATGCCGGCGTAGATGTTGTCGAGTGCGGTGATGTCCGCGCCGAACGGCGTCACGTCGGTGACACTCGGGCCCGTGCAATCACCGATCTGGGACAGCCCGGTCAAGCGTTGAATTCCGAACGAGACCCGCGGCGGTCCCTTGGCACGAGGGTCGGGATACAGACCGGCCGCCCCTTTGCCGCTGTAGCTCTTGCATTTCGGCTTTTCGATCTTGACCGGCTCGTCGGGCAGGCAGTAGTTGCTCTCTTCGTAGGCCAGCAGGCTGTTCTTGCTCACCGCTCCTCCGGGCGTGATGGCCGCCGTGCTGTTGAGCCGACGAGGTCCGCTTCGCTCGACGATGACTTTGTCGCGGATATTCACTTCCGACGTCTCGGCCAGAGTCCAGGCTCGCCCCGGACTGCAGGTGATGAGGTTGTCGTACTCGCTGGTGATCGTCAGGCTGCCGGCAACGCTCAGCATCGCCTTGTAACGCTGTGACCCTGCTTCCGAGTGTGCCGGCCAGGCGACAAGGGCGCAGGTGACGGCGGCGACCGCGAGCACCAGGCCGACCGTCCGATTGTAAGAGAAAGGCAAGCGATGTAACCCCACGTGATCCACCCCTGTCCTGTTGCTTTCCGCGGAAGCTAGCCGATGCGGGGGTCGGGGTCAATGACCCGGCGTTTCTGAATCGCGACGGGCCGGACCCGGGGTGAAGTTCATGGTCGCGGGTGCCCGTGCTTGCGGATCTCCAACGGTCGTGTTATATACTGAACTATATGGTTCAGTATCCGAAAAGTGTCGATCGCACGTTTGCGGCCCTGTCCGACCCCACCCGGCAGTTGATCCTCAATCGCCTGGGTGAAGGCAGCGCCACGATAAGCGAGCTGGCGGAGCCGGCCGGGATGTCACTTACCGGCCTGAAGAAACACATCGCCCTGCTCGAGGAAGCCCGTCTGGTAAAGACCGAAAAGATCGGTCGGACCCGGCATTGCCAACTGGATGCGGAGGGCTTCGACGAAGCCGGCTTCTGGCTGGACGAGTTCCGCCGCCAGTGGGCGGACCGGTTCGATCGGCTCGACGACATCATTGAAAGAAAGAAACAGGAAGGTAGAAAATGAGCGAAAAGACAAGAAACGAAACAAAAGTAAGTACCCCGAGCGACCTCGAGGTCAGAATCGAGCGGGAATTCGAAGCTCCGCGCGAGCTGGTCTGGGAGTGTTTTGCAGACGCCGACCTCCTCAGCGAGTGGCTCGGTCCCCGCAGCCTGAAGATGAAGATCGAGCTGTACGACTTCCGCGAAGGCGGCGAATGGAAGTACACCCATTCCGATGACGAAGGCAACGAGTACGTCTTTTTCGGCGAGTTCCGCGAACTGCGCGAGCCCGAGTTCATGGAACAGACCTTCAACTTCGTCATGGATCCACCGATTCCGCCGGCGATGGACCAGGCGGAGTTCATCGAACTCGAGGGCGCCCGCACGCGGCTGGTCACCACCTCGACCTTCGAGTCGAAGGACCTGCGCGACGGCATGATCCAGTCGGGCATGGAGACGGGTGTGTCTGAAGGCAATGAACAGCTCGACGAGCTGCTCGCTCGCAAGCTGGCCGGCGCCGAGTAGGCATCTGAATCAAAGACTGATCACGTCAATCCGGCCGGAAGCAGCTTTCGCGAGCTTCCGGTCGGTGGTGAGCAGTCGGGCCCCATCGACGGATTCGGCAAGTGCTACATAGAGCGCATCATCGATCGTGAGCGAATTCCTCATGGTCCAAGCATGCGGCAATAGGTCCCGGCACGGGTAGGTTCTGACCCCGAGGCCGAGCGCATTCATCGCCTGTCGGTCGGCTTTCTCGGAACTGATTGATTGCGCCAGGGCCAGCCGACGTAGTGTCCGAGTCGTCTCGACAAGCATGTGGTCGGGGGCCACGAGGGGAACTGAATCGTCTGCGAGGTATCCAGCTACGCCAGGTGCCCGCTCGTTCTCCAGAAGTACGTCGAGGAGGGCACTGGCGTCGAGGACAATCAAAGCGAGTCGCGCATTCGCCGAAGTGTGACCGACGGCATTTCCTC
>JBBSKC010000007.1:0-44121 GCA_038256675.1 Solirubrobacterales bacterium
GTCAAGCCCAGGTAAGGTTCTTCGCGTTGCGTCGAATTAAACCACATGCTCCGCTGCTTGTGCGGGCCCCCGTCAATTCCTTTGAGTTTTAGCCTTGCGGCCGTACTCCCCAGGCGGGGTACTTACTGCGTTAGCGACGATACGGGAGGAGTCGACACCTCCCACATCTAGTACCCATCGTTTACGGCGTGGACTACCAGGGTATCTAATCCTGTTTGCTCCCCACGCTTTCGCACCTCAGTGTCAGTAACGTCCCAGCGAGCTGCCTTCGCTATTGGTGTTCCTCCTGATATCTGCGCATTCCACCGCTACACCAGGAATTCCACTCGCCTCTTCCGTACTCTAGATCAACAGTATCCACCGGCTTTCAAAGGTTGAGCCTTTGACTTTCACAGCAGACTAACTGATCCACCTACGTGCTCTTTACGCCCAATGATTCCGGACAACGCTCGCTCCCTACGTATTACCGCGGCTGCTGGCACGTAGTTAGCCGGAGCTTCTTCTGACGGTACCGTCAATGACATCGGCTATTCACCGCATCACCTTCGTCCCATCTGAAAGAGGTTTACAACCCTAAGGCCGTCTTCCCTCACGCGGTGTTGCTGCGTCACGCTTTCGCGCATTGCGCAAGATTCCCCACTGCTGCCTCCCGTAGGAGTCTGGGCCGTGTCTCAGTCCCAGTGTGGCTGATCGTCCTCTCAGACCAGCTACCCATCGTTGCCTTGGTAGGCCTTGACCCCACCAACAAGCTAATGGGCCGCGGGCCCCTCCCAATGCGGAAGCCGAAGCTACCTTTAGTAAACAGGCTTAAGCCTGCGTACCACATCCGGTATTAGCCCGAGTTTCCTCGGGTTGTCCCGGTCATCGGGGTAGATTACCCACGTGTTACTCACCCGTTCGCGGCTTTGCCCCAGAGCAAGCTCTGGTTCGTCGCACCACTTGCATGTGTTAAGCACACCGCCAGCGTTCGTCCTGAGCCAGGATCAAACTCTCCGTGAAAAATGTTGCGAGGTATCAATGCCAGCCTGTGAACAGGCCGGCGTCCGGATCCGAAGACCCGGTTCCTCTAACTATTCAACGTAGAGCTGTGTCATATCGAAATGTTGCCCAAGTACACAAATACGGGCAACGGATATGACGGGGTACAACTTGTCGTCCGAGGCGCTGGCGCCTCAGACTGTAAATCGGGCTCGAACATTTCCTCCAGACAGGTAAATCGTCCGGAGTAATGCACGCTGCTCAGTTTTCAAAGACCGCGTGCGCCATCGCGATGGGTTTCATCGCAAGGGACACTTGAGTCGCACAACCTGCCCGACTCAGCGGACGAAGGACTATACATGCTTTTCAGAACTTTGTCGAGGCGATTTCGGGCTTGGCTTCACAGAGCCAAAGTCAGCCTGAGACGAACTTCCTGAATCGCCGCTTGCCCAGCTGCAGCACCGATCCCTCGAGGTCAGCGACCGTGTAATCGAGGGGTTCGGCGGGCAGAACTTCACCGTCTTTCTTGACCCCGCCCTGGCCCAGCATGCGTCGGGCCTCACTGCGGCTGATCCCGAAGGCGTCGGCCAGCGCGGCCGGCAGGTGGACCGGGTCGTCTCCGAGGATGAAATCCTCGATCTCTTCCGGGGCCTCATGGCGAACGAATACCCGGTCGAAATGCTCCTCCGCCGCCGTCGCCGCGGCCTCATCGTTGAAACGGGCCACGAGCCGGCGCCCGAGAGCGCGCTTCGCCTGGTTGGGCGGTTCGTCAGGTGGCTCTTCACCGAGCAGCAGCCGCCAGTACTCCGCCGTGGTCTCGTCGGGGACGCTCATCACCTTGCCGAACATGTCCTCCGGAGCATCGGTGACGCCGATGTAGTTGCCGGTCGATTTCGACATGCGCCGCACTCCGTCGATCCCGGGCAGGATCGGCATGGTCATTACCGTTTGCTGAGGCTTGCCGTACGCGCTTTGTATGGAGCGACCGAAAAGCAGATTGAACTTCTGGTCGGTGCCGCCGAGCTCAACGTCAGCGTCGATCGCCACCGAGTCGTAGCCCTGAAGCAGCGGGTAGAGCAGTTCGAGGGCGGAGATCGGCTCCTCTGCCGTCATTCGTTTCTGGAAATCGTCCCGCTCGAGGAGCTGGGCGATCGTCGCCTTGGCCAGCAGTCCCAGCAGCTCTTCCGGCTCCATGCGCAGCCACTCGCTGTTGAAACGCACCTCGGTCCGATCCCGGTCAAGGATCTTGAATGCCTGCTCCTGGAAGGTCCGGGCGTTCTGGTCGATCGTCTCCGGATCCAGCATCGGCCGTTGCTCGGAGCGTCCGGTCGGGTCGCCGACCCGCGCCGTGTAGTCGCCGATGATCAGCACGACCTGGTGGCCGTCGTCCTGGAACTGGCGCAGTTTGTTGAGCACGACGGTATGCCCGAGGTGGATGTCCGGAGCCGTCGGATCGATGCCCAGCTTGATCCGCAGGGGCTGTTCACGACCGAGCTGACAGGCGAGGCCGCCCTCCGGCAGCGCCTCGACCGCATTGACGCTCAGCCCTTCGGCCCGCTGGGCCGCAGCCGGCGTCGTGTGACCTTCGTCCATTTCGGCTCTGGCTGGCACAGGGGCAATGCTAGACTGAGCAGCGCGACTTGGTGATCCCCGTGTGTTGTACTGGTTGGAAGACGCCGGGGCTTTCGCGATACTGCGAGCACCTTCACCGGTCTGTTTCGCCATCACATGGCTACTCGAACTCCAAAGCACCCACCGGGTAACGAACCCCGGAAGAACGGCCACGCGACCGAGGCCGCGACCAATGCCGACGGCAGTGGCGGTTCCGTGCTGCGCCCGCCGGGCGAGAATCAGAGCGTAAAAGCCCCTTCCCGGAAGGGCAACGGACGCAAACTGTTCAGCCGGAACGGCTTGAAGAACGGTGCGAAGGCAAAGGCTCCGGCCGCCGAAGGAAACCCGCTCGTCATCCCGCCGCCTCCGGCCGGCAACGGTGCCGGAAACGGGAACGGCAACGGATACGGCGGCCCTCCGCTGACCGTCCCGCCGGTTCCCGAAAAACCGCCGAAGCCGAAGGTCAAGAAGCTGCGGATCCTTTTCATCGTGCTCGGCCTCGGAGTGCTCGGCCTCTGCTCCGCCTTCTTCGGCATGTTCATGGCCGTCTCCCAGGACCTGCCGGCGATCGAGAAGTACGCGCAGTACAAGGAGTCCCAGAACTCGGTCGTCACCGACAGTCAGGGCGAGTTCATCAGCACCCTGAGCAGCAACGAGAACCGCATCCTGATTCTGCCGGAGCAGATCTCCCCGAACATGAAGAACGCCGTCGTCGCGATCGAAGATGCCCGCTTCTACGAGCATCGCGGTGTCGACTACCGAGGCCTCGGGCGCGCCCTCGTCCAGGACATCATCGCCCGCAGCGCCAAGCAGGGCGCCTCGACGATCACGCAGCAGCTGATCAAGCAGGCCCTGGAAGCACAGAACGATCGCTCGCCGCTCCAGAAGATGCGTGAGATGGCCCTTGCGTACCACATCGAGCAGGAGTGGACCAAGGACAAGATCCTTACCGAGTACCTGAACACGGTCTACTTCGGTTCCGGCGCGTACGGTGTCGAGGCCGCGGCCAGGACCTACTTCGGAGAGGCCCACCCGGGCTGCGGCACCGACCAGGCCCCCTGCGCCGAGTTGTTGACACCCGCCGAATCGGCCCTGCTCGCCGGCATCATCCAGAACCCTTACGGATACGACCCAGCAAACAACCCGGATTCCGCCGTGCTGAGGCGCGACACGGTGCTCGGGAAGATGTTCGAGCAGGAGTTCATTACCCAGGAGCAGCTCGATGAAGGCCAGGCCGAGGCCCTGCCAGCCTCCAAGGACATCGAACCGCCGTCGACAGATTCCAAAGCTCCGTACTACACCGAGTGGATCCGCCAGCAGCTGGTCGACCGTTACGGAGCCGGTCGCGCGTTCTACGGCGGCCTCAAGGTCAAGGGCACCCTCGACCTTGAAGCACAGGCCGCGACCGAGAACGCGGTCGAGAGCACGATCGGCGGGGTCGGACCCGACGCGTCGGTGGTCATCATCAACAACAAGGACGCGACGATCGATGCCATGGTCTCCGGTTCCGACTTCGACAACCGCCCGTTCAATCTGGCCACGCAGGGGTACCGCCAGCCCGGTTCGACGGTCAAGCCGTTCGTACTGACCACCGCCCTCGAGCAGGGGATCTCCCCATACACGACCTTCGAGTCCGCGCCTCAGGTCTTCTACCGCACGATCAAAGGCAAACGTGAAGGGTACGAAGTCAAAAACTACGGGGACGGCTACGCCGGGACGAGTGACCTGGTCAGCGCGACGATCAACTCCGACAACTCGGTCTACGCACAGCTCGGCATCGAAACGATCAAGGGCGGACCCAAGTCCGTCGCCAGGACGATCCGGAAGATGGGCGTGTCGGACAAGGTCGAGACCAACCCGGCCATGGTGCTCGGCACTTCCGAAGTGACCCCGCTCCAGTGGACTTACGCCTACAGCACGCTGGCCAATGACGGACGCCGGGTCAGCGGTACGCTTGCCCCCGACCCCGGCGATTCACCGGTTGCCTTCACCAAGGTCACCGACGAGGACGGCAAGACGATCAAGGGCGGAGACAACGAGGTCATGAGCACCGGCGTCATCTCACCCGAGACCGCTCAGACCGCCAAAGAGATCCTCCACCAGGTGGTGACCTCGGGCACCGGTACCAACGCCGACATCGGCGACGAGACGCAGTTCGGCAAGACGGGCACCACCGACGACAACAGCAACGCCTGGTTCTGTGGCGCGATCACCGAGATCACGGCCTGCGTCTGGGTCGGTTATGCCGACAGCTATCAGCAGATGCTTACCGAGTATGCCGGCAGCCCGGTCGACGGCGGCACCTACCCAGCCCTGATCTGGGCCCAGGTGGTCGAAGCCTGGAAGGCGCTCGAGGCGACCCGCGCCGCCGGTCGCGAAGCCGAGGCGGCAGCCGAGGAGTCCGGCGAGGACGTGCCGGCCGATTCCAGCGCCACCGTACCCGTCGCCCCGACGACCGAGGACTACACCGCACCATCCACTCCCGCGCCTTCGACCGCCGAACCGACCACTCCGGCACCGACGACGCCCGCACCCACGGCTCCGGCACCGGTTGCACCGGCACCTGCTCCGGCACCCGCCACCCCGGCACCCAGTACGGGCGGCGGCGGGGCGGCCCCTAGTACTGGTGGGGCGTCGCCGGGGTAGTTGGTCGACCGGGTGTATTCGGTCTTCCGTCTTGGCGGGCAAAACTGGGTTAGGAGAACTAACCCGTTGTTTTTGCCCTGTTCGAGTCTCGATGAGTTCTGAACAAGGCGCCTGCCCGTGAGCGGTACCTGGTCAGCCCTGAGTAACGTCGGACAAACGGGTTTCTGCCTGAGCAATCTGGAGCTTGAGGCTTTCGCTTGAGGTTCCGCCTTCGCTCTGCTTTGACTCGAGCCAGCTTCCCTGCTTCAGGACTTCGTAATACTCGTTGTCCAGCTGGTCTGACCTTTCGGCCAGTTCTTCGAGGCTGAGGTCGGACAGGTTCCGGCCTTGGGCGACACAGAGCCTCACCAGGTCACCGACGATGCCGTGGGCCTCGCGGAACGTCACGCCGCGCCGCACCAGCAGGTCGGCGACTTCGGTCGCGGCCAGCATCTCGTCGCCCGAGGCGGCGAAGAGCCGGTCCTGGTCGAACTCGATTCCCTCAAGGATCCCGGCGGTCATGTCGAGGCTGGCCTCGATCGTTTCGACCGCGTCGTAGAACGGCTCCTTGTCCTCCTGCATGTCCTTGCCGTAGGTGAGCGGCAGCGCGTGCATGACGCCGAGCAACGTCGTGAAGTCGCCGATCACCCGGGGAGCCTTGGCCCGGAGCAGCTCGGCCGAGTCGGGGTTCTGCTTCTGCGGCATGATGCTCGACCCCGACGTGAAGGGTTCGGCGATCTGGCAAAAGGCGAACTCCGTGCTCGACCAGATCACCAGTTCCGAACCGAGCCGGGACAGGTGGGTCGCGCAGATCGACGAGGCCGACAGGAAGTCGAGGACGAAGTCACGGTTGGATGTGCCGTCGAGCGAGTTCGGAGTGATGTCGTCGAAGCCGAGATCCGCCGCGACCGCCCGACGGTCGATCTTCCAGTTGACCCCGGCCAGGGCGCCGGAACCGAGCGGCATCACTGCGGCTGATTGCCGAGCGGCCGCGAAACGGTCGAAGTCCCGCGACAGCATCCAGAAATAGGCGAGCAGGTGGTGGCCGAGGTAGACCGGCTGCGCCCGCTGGAGGTGGGTGTACCCCGGCATCGCCCAGGAGTCATGGAGATTCGCGAGCCGCAGCAGTTCCGACATGGCGGTCGCGATCAAGGTTCCCGCCCTTTCGGCGTGATTCATCACGGCCATCGCGATGTCGGTCGCGACCTGGTCGTTACGGGAACGTCCCGTATGGAGCTTTCCGGCCAGCGGACCGACGAGGTCACCGAGGCGGCGTTCGATCGCCATGTGGATGTCCTCGTCGCCGTCGGTGAACTCGAACCGATTCTCGTCGAGCTCCACTCCGATCTCCGCGAGCGCGGCGTCGAGCGTTCCGATCTCGTCGTCGTCGATCACCCTGATCCGGTTCAGAGCCCGAGCGTGGGCCCGCGACTGAACGATGTCGTAAGGCGCCAGGTACCGGTCGAAGTCGATCGACCGGTTGAGACGCCAGAACCGGGGATCAGGTTCATCGCGAAACCGGGAAGAGCTGCTTTCAGTGGACCGGGACACGAGCTGATTATCCCTTCAGTGCGGTTTCGAGTGCGCCCGCCACGCGATCGGTCTCGGCCGTAGTCATGTCGCCGTAGAACGGCAGGGCCATTGAACGGGCGGCGACGCCTTCGGCTACCGGGAACATTCCTTCCGCGTAGCCGAACTCCCGCAGGTGGGGAAACAGATGGATGGATGGCAGGTAAGACTTGGCGGGAACTCCATCTTCGGCCAGCCGGCCGATGACCGCGTCACGGTCGATCCCCTCTGGAAGGCGCACGGGATAGACGAACCAGCTCCGGCGGGCGAGGCCTTGATCGGCGGCCGGCAACTCGAGGCCTTCGATGCCGCCGAGGCTCGCGGCGTACTGAGTGGCGACCCGCGCCCGGTCATCGAGCATCGCATCGAGCCTTGCGACCTGGGCGACCCCGATCGCCGCGGAGACGTCGGACAGCCGGTAGTTGAAGCCGAGCCGGTCGTGGTCGAGCCAGCTCATGTCGTGACTACGGCCCTGGTTGCGCTCGGACCGGAGCCGTTCGGCTTCGGCAGCGTCCCGCGGGATGACCATTCCCCCCTCACCGGTGGTCATCTGCTTGTTGGCGTAAAAGGCAAACACCGCGAGGTGGCCCCGGGATCCAACCTTTCGGCCTTCTTCGTCGATCGCGCCCAATGCCTGGGCCGAATCCTCGAGCAGGCCGAGACCCCTGTCCGCCGCAATCCGTTCGAACTCGGGCATTGCCGACGGGTAACCGAAGATGTCGATCGGCAGGATTCCCGTGGTGCGCTCGCCGATCGCGGCTTCGGCGGCGCCGGGATCGAGGTTGAGCGTGACCGGGTCGATGTCGGCGAAGACCGGCTTCACGCTTTCGTACAGCAGGCAGTTGGCACTGGCGACGAAGGTGAACGGGCTCAGAACGACTTCGTCGCCCTCACCCCAGCCGAGGGCGCGTACACCGAGATGGAGACCGGTCGTGCCGCTGTTCACCGAGACCGCATCATCGACCCCGAGCCAGGCCGCAAACTCTTCCTCGAACCGCCGGCCCATCGGACCCAGGGAGAGGTGGCCCGAGCGCAGGACTTCGAGCACTAGTTGCTCCTCCTCGGCACCGATCACCGGCTTCGCGAGTGGCAGCGGTTCGGGAGTCACTCCGATGTGCCTTCCTGCCTGGGGAATGCGTACTCAAGGGAGTCGACCAATGCTTCCCAGGATGCCTCGATGATGTTCTCGGAAACTCCGATCGACCCCCAGGACTCTTCGCCATTGGTCGAATCGAGCAGCACCCTGGTGCCAGCGCCGGTGCCGTGGTCGGCGTCGAGGATCCGCACCCGGTAGCCGGTCAGCTCGACATCGGCCAGGTGCGGGTAGTAGACAGTGATCGCCTTCCTCAGGGCCGAATCGAGCGCGTTCACCGGCCCGTTGCCTTCGGCGACGGTCAGGTGGCGCTCGCCCTGGACCACGATCTTCAGCGTCGCTTCGGTCTCGACCTTGCCGTCTTCCCGCATCTCGGTCGTCACCTTGAAGCCTTCGAGCTTGAACAGGGGCTCGTAGTCCCCGGTGAGCTTCCGCAGCAACAGGTCGAACGATGCTTCGGCCGCTTCGTAGTGGTAGCCCTCGTGTTCACGAACCTTCAGCAGGTCGATCGCCTCGCGCGCCTGGCGGTCATCAATATCGAGGCCGATCGATTCGGCCCGCTGGACCACGGTCGCCTTGCCCGAGAGCTCGGACGGCAGCACTGAAGTCGTATTGCCGACCAGGTCGGGCTCCAGGTGCTCGAAGGTGCGTGAATCGGCCGCGATGCCGGCGACATGCATGCCGCCCTTGTGGGCGAAAGCATTGCGGCCGACGTAGGCCTGGTCGGCATTGAGCGGCACGTTCAGCAGCTCCGCCAGGAAATGGGAAGTGGTTGAGAGTTGCGCGAGTTGATCCGAGGAGACCACGTCGTAACCCTTCTTCAGCTGGAGGGCGGGAAGGATCGAGACGAGGTTGGCGTTGCCACAACGCTCGCCGTAGCCGTTCATCGTCCCCTGCACCAGCCGCACGCCTTCGTCGACGGCGGCGAGCGAGTTGGCCACGCCGCACTCGGCATCATTGTGGGTGTGGCAGCCGAGCTCGACCGAATCGCCGAACGCGGCTTTGACTTCGGCTGTGGCCGAAGCCACCTGGTCAGGCAAGCTCGAGCCGTTGGTGTCACAAAGGCTCAGGTTCTCGGCCCCGGCGGCCGCGGCCGCCCTGAGGCACTCCATCGAATAGCCGGCGTCGTCACGCCAGGCGTCGAAGAAATGCTCGGCGTCGTAGATGACCCGTTTGCCGGCGGCCACCAGAAACTCGATCGACTCGGCGATCATCGCCAGGTTCTCTTCGGGCGAGACCTTCGTCACCTTCTCAAGGTGAAGCGACCAGGTCTTGCCGACCAGTGTGATCACCGGCGCGAAAGTCTCGGCCAGGGTCCGCAGCGCTTCGTCTTCAGCCGCCTCCACCCCGCGCCGCCGGGTCATGCCGAAGCCGCAGATCAGCGCCTGGTCGAGTGGTTCTTCGGCCAGCAGCTCGAATAGCTCAGCCTCTTTCGGGTTCGAGGACGGAAAGCCAGCCTCGATGAACTGCACCCCGAGACGGTCGAGCGCGTGCACAACCCTGACCTTTTCGGCAGCAGACAGCGACATACCGTGACCCTGCATTCCATCCCGCAGCGTCGTGTCGTAAAGCTTCACCATTTCCATCGAGTACTTCCTTTCAAAAAATCAAAACCGAATCGAAACGTCCCCTCAGGGACCAAGAACGTGGCTAGCCACGCTGCCGCGAGCTGTCAGCCCGCAGCGCCCGTAATTCGGGAAATTCGGATTTTGGCTTGAAAGAGGCGAAGCATCAGTTGACGACTTTACTCGGTTCGGACTCCGTTGCGGGCTTTTCGGGCTCGCCGACAAGATCCAGCCATTCCGAGTATTCCGGCGCGCGGCCGTAGATCGCATCCTCGAATTTCGCCTGAACCATGCGGGTGACTTCCCCGGGCTCGCCCAGTGGGTGATCGTCGATCTCGTGTACCGGAACGATTTCCGCCGCGGTGCCGCACATGAAGACTTCGTCCGCCGTATAGAGCTCGGAACGGGCCAGGTCGCGCTCGCTGCAGGTGTAGCCGCGGTCCTCGAGAATCTGCATGACCGACTTGCGGGTGATGCCGTCGAGAATCGAAGCGACCTGAGGCGGCGTCGCCACCTTGCCGTCCTTGACCACGAAGATGTTCTCGCCCGAGCCTTCGCAGACGAAGCCGCGGTCGTCGAGCAGGATCGCCTCTTCGTATCCGGCGTTGGCCGATTCGGTCTTGGCGAGGATCGAGTTGAGGTACTGTCCCGAAGCCTTTGCGTGAGGAACCAGTCCGGCTCCGGAGACGCGGCGCCAGGACGAGACCTTGGCCCGGATGCCGTGCTTCTTGCCGTCCTCGCCGAGGTAGGCGCCCCACGGCCAGGCGGCGATGATCAGTTCGACCGGGGCTGACTTGGCGTAAAGCCCCATCTCGCCGTAGCCACGAAAGGCGAGCGGCCGGATGTAACAGTCACGAAGACCGTTCTTGCGGACCAGTTCTCGGGTAGCCTCGCCGATCTCTTCCTGCGAATAAGGCAGGTCGAGGTAATACATCTGCGCTGATTGTTCGAGACGCATGAGGTGGTCGGCGTGACGGAAGATCGCCGGGCCCTGGTCACCGTCGTAGCAGCGGACGCCTTCGAATACGCCGGTTCCGTAGTGGAGACCATGGCTGAGTACGTGCACCTGCGCCTCGTCCCAGGGGACGAATTTGCCGCTGTGCCAAATGAACTCAGCCTTTTCCACGAATTTCTCCTTCTACGATCGGTGACGACGAATGGTAACGCTACTTCGAGAGTTGCGCGAGGACTGCAGCCGTTACCTCTTCGGTGCCGACCTTGCTTTCGTCTTCGGCACCCGAGAACAGGTCCGGCGTGCGTAATCCGGATGCCAGCACATTGTCGACGGCTGCCTCGACCCGGTCGGCCGAGTCGCCGTCGCCGAGCCCGTACCGCAGCATCATCGCCGCCGAAAGCATCGTGGCCAGCGGATTCGCGCTGCCCTGGCCGGCGATGTCGGGCGCCGAACCGTGGACCGGCTCGAACAGCCCGGGCTCATTACTTGACCCCAGGCTCGCTGACGGCAGCATGCCGAGCGATCCGGTCAGCATCGCCGCCTCGTCGCTGAGGATGTCACCGAACAGGTTCTCGGTGACGATCACATCGAAGTCGGCTGGCCGCGAGACCAGCTGCATCGCGGTGTTGTCGACCAGCATGTGATCGAGCTCGACATCGGCATACTCCTCGGCGACGATTTTCACTGTCTCGCGCCAGAGGCGCGAGCTCTCGAGCACGTTCGCCTTGTCGACCGAAGTCACCCGTGGCCCGGCGTCACGGCCCACTGCACGCTGACGGGCGGCGTCGAAGGCTGCCCGAGTGATTCGTTCGATCTCGGGAATGGAATAGGCACATTCGTCGTACGCAGTTCCGCCATTGTCGTCGCGGCGGCCGCTGTCACCGAAGTAGATCCCACCGGTCAGCTCACGCACGACCAGCAGATCGGTGCCTTCGATCCGGTCCTGCTTCAGCGGGCTCGACTCGATCAGCGCCGGCGACGGCTTGACCGGGCGCAGGTTGGCGAAGAGTCCGAGCGCCTTCCGGATTCCGAGCAGGCCCTGCTCGGGTCGCGGTGCGGAAGGATCCGCGGCGACAGCTTCGTCCCACTTCGGACCACCGACCGCACCCAGCAGCACCGCGTCCGACTTACGGCAGGCTTCGATGACCTCATCGGTCAGGGCCTTCCCGTGCTCGTCGATCGAGGCCCCTCCGATCAGGTGCCCGGTGTACTCGAAGGTGCCCACTGCGTCGAGGACCTGCTTCGTGGCTCCGACGATCTCGGGTCCGATTCCGTCTCCGGGCAGTACGACGATTTGACTGGTTTCACTCATCAGATTGCTTTCCTTGAAGTTGAAGGTCGGATCAGGCCCGGCGGGCCTCGATGTTGAGGCGAACGTAATTGAAGCTGTCGGGCTGGCCCATCACTTCCATCATGCGATCGCTGAAGGACTGGAAAAGTTCCTCCGGCAACATTTGCCGGAGAGGCGCCAGGGTCGAAGCCTCGAAGAATTCCTGCGGCTCCCCGGGGTGCGCGACACGCTCCTCGAGCCAGCAGTTGGCGTCTTCGTAACCGGCCGCGGCCAGGTTCACCTCGGTCTCGTCGGGCCCGGCGAAAGTCCAGGGATTCTCGACCTGGCCGACGTGTTCGGCGTACGGCTCTTCGCGGGTCACCTGCCCGAGTGCGCTGATGATCTCGGCAACGTTGCCACGACCACCGCACTGCGCGACCAGCATGCCACCGGGCTTCGTCGCCCGGTGGAGCGCCGAGAAGAGCTGCGCGTGGTCAGGGAGCCAGTGGAAGGTGGCATTCGAGAACACATGGTCCACCGGCTCGTCGATCTCCAGTCCGGCCAGGTCCCGGCAAAGGTAGGAGACCCGGTCGTCGCCCAGGTTCTCGCGAGCCTTCTCGACCATCGACGGCGATCCGTCGACGGCGACGACCCTGCCCTCCGGCAGCCGCTCCAGCAGGTGGGCGGTCACTTCACCGCTGCCGCAACCGGCATCCATCACCGTCTCGATACCTTCGAGGTCGAGCCGCGCCAGGACCGCGTCGGACCATTCCCGTTGCGGCGTGGCTACCCGGGCGTACTTGGTCGCGTCCCAGTCGGCCGGCTTGTCCTCCGCGCCGCTCATGCCAGTTTTTGCGTATCCGGGCCGAAGGAACCTCCGGGCCCGGCTTCGAATTCGTCGATCTCGTCCTCGCCCATCAGGGTCAGGGCGATGTCGTCGAGCCCACCCAGGAGGCGCCGCTTGATCTCCCCGTCGATCTCGAAGCGGGCTTCGCCGCCTTCCCAGGTGACGGCCTGGTTCTCGAGGTCGATGCGGCACTCGCCGGCGGCGGCGATCGCCTTACACTCCTGCGCTCCCAACGCGACCGGCAGGAAACCGTTTTTCGTGCAGTTGGAAAAGAAGATGTCCGAGTACGAAGGGGCGATCACGGCCTTGAAGCCGAACTGGTGGAGCGCCCAGACCGCATGCTCCCGCGAGGAACCCGAACCGAAGTTGCGGCCGGAGACCAGGATCGGATGCGGGTGCAGGACGATCTCGCCGTCGCGGATCCAGTCGTAGAAGAGGAACTCGCCGAACCCGGTGCGCTCCACCCTCTTCAGGAACTGCTTGGGGATGATCTGGTCGGTGTCGACGTCGCTCCGGTCGAGGAAGGAGATTTCGCCTTCGATGATGTTGATCGGTTCCATTGGTTTCAGCTCCAGTTCCTGATGTCGACGAAATGACCTTCGATCGCGGCGGCGGTGGCCATGGTCGGGCTGACCAGGTGGGTGCGCCCGCCCTTGCCCTGCCGTCCCTCGAAGTTGCGGTTCGAGGTCGAGGCGCAGCGCTCGCCTTCGAAGAGCGTGTCCGGATTCATGCCGAGGCACATCGAACAGCCGGCGCCGCGCCACTCGAATCCGGCCTCTTCGAAGATCCGGTCGAGTCCTTCTTCTTCTGCTTGCGTCTTGACCAGTGCCGAACCCGGGACGACCATCGCCCGGATCGTGTCAGCGACCCGGCGGCCCTTGATGGCGCCGGCCGCCTCGCGCAGGTCGGAGATCCGCGAGTTGGTGCAGGAACCGATGAAGACACGTTCCGGCTTCACTTCCTCCATCGGCGTACCGGCCTCGAGGCCCATGTACTGCAGAGCCCGCTCGGCTGATTCCCGTTCGCCGGCGGTCGGCATTTCCGCCGGATCGGGAACCCGGTCGGTCACTTCGATCACCATGCCCGGGGTCGTGCCCCAGGTCACCATCGGCGAGATCGCCGAGGCATCGATGTCGATCTCGTGGTCGAACGTCGCACCTTCGTCCGTCGGCAGCTGCTTCCATTGCTCGACTGCTGCTTCGAATTCCTCGGGTACGCCCGGCTTGCCGCGCATGTACTCGTAAGTCGTCTCGTCCGGCGCGATCATGCCGGCGCGGCCACCACCTTCGATCGTCATGTTGCAAACCGTCAGGCGCTGCTCCATGGTCAGCTCGCGGATCGCTTCACCGGCGTACTCGACGACGTAACCGGTCATGCCGCCGGTCCCGAGACGGCCGATCGTGGCGAGGATCAGGTCCTTCGAGGTCACCCTTTCGCTCAGGGTGCCGGTGTAGTTGATTCGCATCGTTTTCGGGCGGCGCTGAACCAGGGTCTGGGTGGCCATGACGTGCTCGACTTCGGAGGTACCGATGCCGAACGCCAGGGCGCCGAAGGCACCGTGGGTCGAGGTGTGTGAATCACCGCAGACGATCGTGTTGCCGGGCTGGGTCAGGCCGAGCTCCGGCCCGATCACGTGAACGATGCCCTGGGTGTCGGAGCCGAGGCTATAGACCGGGATGCCGAACTCGGCGGCGTTCTCTTCCAGGGTCTCGACCTGTTTGCGTGAGAGCTTGTCCTTGATCATGTTCGCGGTCGGCGTGCCGTCGGTCGGCACGTTGTGATCGGCGGTGGCCACGGTCTTGTCCGGCCGGCGCAGCGAGCGGCCGGTCATGCGCAGGCCTTCGAAGGCCTGCGGCGAGGTGACCTCATGCACGAGGTGCAGATCGATGTAGATCAGCTCCTCACGGACTTCGTGGGCCTCCCAGATCTTTTCGAACATCGTCTTCGGCATCTTGCTCCCCTTTCCTAGCCGCGGCGGAGGCCGGCGGCGATTACCGCAATGAACCGGGTCGGCTCATCGCTCTCATTCTCAAAGTGGTGTGGCAGGTCGGCATCAAAGGTCACGCTGTCGCCTTGGCTCAGCGAATGGCGGTCCCGTTCGAATACCAGAACCAGTTCGCCTTCGAGCACGACGGCGGTCTCGCGACTGCCCGGCTCGTGCATCGGGCTGTCGCCCTTGCCACCGGTGCTGCTGCCCGGGTCGAGTACGTGCGAGGAGACATCGGCTCGCAGTCCCGGCAGGGGCGGCGTCAGTTCTTCGATCTGATGTCCCCCGCGGCGGTGGCGCCGGTGTTCGCGAACCCGACTGATGACCACGTGTGGGGTCTCGTCGAGTCGTAGCAACTGCGACAGGCTGAGATCGAGCCCAAAGGCGATCTTCGCGGCGACCGCCAGGGTCGGGCTGGTCGCCCCCCTTTCGACCTGCGAGAGCATGGTGGCACTGACACCGCTCCGCTCGGCCAGGTCCCGGAGGGACAGGTTCATCGCCTCCCGCAGAGCCTTGACGCGCGCACCGACAGCACCACTCTCGGTGACTGCGTCAGCGGCAAAAGTGTCGAGTTGTTCGGCGGTGGCGGTCATCCTGCGTGTACGTTATCACGCACGCTTGTAACTTGCCTGTGGTTCAGTTCTTCCGAGGCGAACCAGATCGAGGCGATCCGATAGCCCGGATCTGGTTCACCTCAGCCCAGACCGCGCTGCCGAGCGAGGCCTGTCCGGAGTTCAGCAAGGGGTCGAACACCCTGCACTGAAAGCGCCCCGCTGGTGCGGGGCGCTTTGATTCTCGAGTCGCGATTCGGTGGTCTAGTTGCCGTTCTTCGGCTTCTTCTGACCATTCTGGGTCGCGGGGTAGTTGGTGCTGATAAGGCTGAAGAGTGCTCTGCCCATCATGATTCTCACGTCTCGCTTCACGGTTGTATGTGTCGGTAAATACTGCTTACTGCGACTTCTAAGTTACACGTATAACCAACGGCTGTGAGTGACGTTGCTCACGAAGCTCAGGGACCCGTCATCTCGGAGGCGGCTTCGGCTGTTGCCGCTTCCGCCTCGCTGATCGCGACTCCGTCCAGCAGGTTCGAAAGTGCCCGCACGTATGCCCGGGCCGATGCCTCGAGGATGTCCGTCGCCACTCCCTGGCCGGACGCGGTGCGCCCCTCTGAGCGCAGCATCACGGTCACTGAACCGAGGGCGTCGTCGCCACCGGTTACGGCCGCCACGTGGTACTCGCGCAGTTCGGCTTCGGTCCCGGTCGCCTTCTGGATCGCGCTGAAGATCGAGTCGACCGGTCCGTCGCCACTGGCGTCGCCGATCTGGTCCTCACCGGACGGCATGCGGATCGCGACGCGGGCCTTCGGATCGCGCTCGGAACCGGACTCGACCTCGAACCAGCTGAGCTCGTGTGATTCCTCGCGATCGCGCATCTCGTCGGAGACGATCGCCTCCAGGTCGAGGGCGGTGACCTGCTTTTTCTTGTCAGCGATCTCCTTGAACCGCCTGAATGCCTGGTTCAGCGCGCTACCGTCGACAACGAATCCGAGCTGCTCCAGAGCATCCTTCAGCGCGTGCCGGCCGGAGTGCTTGCCAAGGACGATCTGGTTCGAGTCGAGACCGACCTCGGTCGCATCCATGATCTCGAAGGTCGATCGCTCCTTGAGGACGCCGTCCTGATGGATTCCCGATTCGTGGGCGAAGGCGTTTCGCCCGACGATCGCCTTGTTCGGCTGAACAACGTAGCCGGTCAGACGGGAGATCATGCGGCTGCTCCGGGCGATCTCCTTCGCGTTGATGCCAGTGCTCAGCCCGTGGACGTCCTCACGTACCTTGATCAGCATCGCGATCTCTTCCAGCGAGCAGTTGCCGGCCCGTTCGCCGATGCCGTTGATCGCGCATTCCACCTGGCGGGCGCCGGCCAGGACGCCGGCGTACGAATTGGCTACAGCCAGCCCGAGGTCGTCGTGACAATGGACCGAAAGCTCGACGTCCCTCAACGAAGGTGCGTACTCATAGAGATCGGCGAAGTACTTCGAGTATTCCTCCGGGGTCGTGTAACCGACGGTGTCGGGAATGTTGACCACGGTGGCGCCTTCGGCCACGGCGATCGCGCAGACCTCGGCCGTGAACTCGACGTCGGCGCGGGTGGCATCCATCGGCGAGAACTCGATGTCGTCGCAATATGACTTGGCGTGTGCCACCGCGGCCCTGGCCCCAACCTTCACGTCTTCACGGGTGTTCCGCATCTGATGTTCGATATGGATGTCCGAGGTCGAGATGAAGGTGTGGATGCGCGGCCGTTCGGAATCACGGATCGCGTTCCAGGCGGCTTCGATGTCGCCCTTCTGTGCCCGCGCCAGGCCGCAAATCGTCGGCCCCTGTACCTCGCGCGCGATCTGCTGGACCGCTTCGAAGTCGCCGGGCGAGGCGATCGGGAAGCCGGCTTCGATCACGTCGACGCCGAGCCGCGACAGCTGCAGTGCGATCTCGACCTTTTCGGATGCGTTGAGCGAGATACCCGGCGACTGCTCGCCATCCCTCAGGGTGGTGTCAAAAATGTGGACGCGATCTGCGTCTGAGTCGTGTTCTGTGCCCGAACTGCCAGTCATGGGACTTCTCCTTCTGAATCGGTACTGAAACTTTAAGTCTGCTCGCGGCTAACGCGCCGCCCGGCGATCAATTCCCCCAGAGGGGGAGAAGGAGAAGTAGGGCCGGGCTGTTCAGACGATGATTCATTGCCATGCAGGGTAGCGCACGAGCGGGACCTTGCCGATGTATCTCGGCGCAGTTCGGGCTTTCGAGACTCGCCTTTCCGGGTTTTTGATCAGGGTGGTTCACGGCGGAGACCCTAAGTGCGGCTGGCAAGGAGTAAAGCCCGGGAATGTCCGCGACGGTACTTACGTACCTGAGCTGACATTCCCGGGCGTCGACGAAGCCCAGGCGTGCATAGGGGCCCGCCGTGGGCCGCCCGCCCCTACAACTCGATCGAGTATCCGGCCGAGAACCCTTCCAGCTGCTTGATTGCCTCGATGGTCGAGTTCTCCACTTCGGCATCGCTGGTCACGACCATCACTGCCTGGTCGCTTCCGGATTCGGCCCCAACGGCGGCCGAGCCGATGTTCACTCCCTGCTCCCCGAAGGCGGATCCGACCTTGCCGATCATGCCCGGCTGATCCGAGTAGCGGAATACAGCCATGTGCTCGGCGAACGGCAGGTAGAAGCTCTGGTCCCAGATCGAGACGAGGTAAGGCGAGTTCTTCGGACCGACCGCGGTGCCGGCCACCGTGACCGTCTCGTCACCGGACTGGACCGAGACCCGGATCAGATCCGTGAATTCCTCGGCAGTCGAGTCTTTGATCGAGACGATCTCGATACCGCGCTCTTCCGCCATCTGCGGCGCATTGACCAGGTTGACCGCTTCTTCGGTGTGACCGGAGAGCAGCCCCGCCTGGACGGCGATGTCGAGCAGGCGGGTGTCGTTGTCGGCGATGTTGCCGCGGAATTCGACTTCGACCCGGTCGATCGTGCCGGGAACCAGACCGATGGCGACCTTGCCCAGCGTCTCGCAGAGCGGGACATAAGGCGCGAGGGCCTCCATCACGGCCGGGCTGACCGCGGGAATGTTGACCGCGTTGGTGACGACGCCGCCGGTCAGGGCGGCCGTGACCTGCTCGGCCGTGTCGGTTCCGGCCCGGTCCTGGGCTTCAGCGGTCGAAGCGCCGAGGTGAGGCGTCACTACGACGTCTTCGCGCTGGAAGATCGGGTGCTCGGTGAAAGGCTCCTCGGGGAACACGTCGAGCGCGGCGCCGCCGACCTGGCCCGAGTCAAGTCCGCCGATCAGGGCGTCGAGGTCGATCAGCTCACCCCGGGCGCAATTTACTATGCGCATGCCCGGCTTGAACTTGGCGATCGCGTCGGCGTCGATCCAGTTGATCGTCTCCGGAGTCTTCGGCAAGTGGATGGTCAGCAGGTCGGCGCGCTCGTAGAGCTCCTCGCTCGATTCGACGCCTTCAACGCCAAGATCCTTGAAGCGCTCGGCAGAAACGAACTTGTCGAACGCAAGCACTTCCATGTCGAAGGACTGGGCTCGCTTGGCGACCAGCTGGCCGATGCGGCCGAAGCCGATCACCCCGAGCGTCTTGCCGTAGAGCTCCGCGCCCTTGTACTTGCCGCGGTCCCAGCGACCGGCGACAAGCGAACCGTGTGCCTGCGGCACGTTTCGAAAGAGGGCCAGCGCCAGTGCCAATGTGTGCTCGGCGGCGGCGACCGAATTCGATTCCGGTGCGTTCGCGACGATGATTCCGCGCTTGGTCGCGGCCGGGATGTCGACGTTGTCGACCCCGGTGCCGGCGCGACCGATCACCTTCATGTTGTCGGCCTGCTCGATCAGTTCCGGGGTCAGCTTGGTCGCCGAACGGATCAGGATCGCGTCGTACTTGCCGATCTGGTCGGCCAACTCCTCATCGGTCATCTCGAGGCCGAGATCGACTTCAAACTGTTCGCGGAGAAGATCCACGCCGCTGTCGGCGATCTTCTCTTTGACCAATACTTTGGCCCTGTCGCTCAAATGAACCTCCTATTTGCCGGGCTCGGGTGAGCCGGCTTCGATCATTACATTCACGCGGTGACCCCGCCGTTACCGACTACCCAGTCGACGCAGGCCGTGAGCGCCTCGACGTGTGAGGGTTCGACCGCCGGGAACATTCCGACCCTCAGCTGGTTGCGGCCGAGCTTGCGGTAGGGCTCCACGTCGACGATGCCATTGGCGCGTAGCGTCGCCGCGACGGCGGCCGCGTCAATTGAGTCGTCGAGGTCGATCGTTCCAACGACCAGTGAACGCAGGGCTGGATCGGCGACGAAGGGAGTGGCGAAATCGCTGGCCTCAGCCCACTCGTAAAGGATAGTGGACGAAGCCCGGGTCCGGCCGACGCAGAATTCGAGTCCACCGCCCGCGAGCATCCACTCGAGTTGCTCGGCAAGCAGGATCAGGGTAGCGAGCGCCGGAGTGTTGTAGGTCTGGTCCTTGCGGGAGTTGTCGAGGGCCGTCTTGAGGGATAGGAACGGCGGCTGCCACCTGTCGGACGATCCGTCGAGCTCCTCGATCCGGGATACCGCTGCGGGACTGAGCGCAGCCAGCCAGAGACCGCCGTCGGCACCGAAGGCCTTCTGCGGCGCGAAGTAATAAACATCGGACTCCTGCAGGTCGACCGGGAGGCCGCCCGCGCCGGAAGTCGCATCGACGAGGACCAGAGCGTCGTCGGCACCCGCCGGGCGCTCGACGGGAACCATGACCCCGGTCGAGGTCTCGTTGTGAGCCCAGCCGATCACGTCGACGCCGTCACGACCCTCTGGGGCCGGGGCACTACCCGGCGCTGCCTCTATCAGTACTGGGTCAGACAGAAACGGGGCACCTGCCGTGACCTCAGAGAACTTGCGGGAGAACTCGCCGTAGACCAGGTGAAGCGCCCGGTCGCGGACGAGCCAGGCGGCCGCTGCGTCCCAGAACGCAGTGGTACCTCCGTTGCCCAGGGCGATCTCATAGCCGTCGGGAAGCGAGAAAAGATCTCCGAGGCCGTTTCGGACGCGACCGACGAGCTCCTTGACCGGCTTCTGCCTATGTGACGTACCCATCAGATCGGACCGTTCCGCCAGCGAGCGCAGGGCCTCAGGCCGTACTTTTGAGGGGCCGCAGCCGAAGCGGCCGTCGACGGGCTTCAGGTCATCCGGGATCTTGGCATGACTGGTCATCGCGGTTGAGGATATTGATCCAGAGCGGCGGACCACTGGCCGTACTTCGATCTGGCTCTGCACGCGGTCCGAACGCATGGGTAGTCTCATGCCCGACTCGAATTCTTAGCCAAACCACCGAGGGAGTCACCTTGTACCCAGTCACATACGAAGCCGATTATCTGAAAGAGAGAAACCGGCTCACCACGTTCTTCCGCTACATCGTCGCGATCCCCTGGATCATCGTCGCCTACGTGTACATGATCGCCGCGGCCGTGGTCGTATTCATTGCCTGGTTCGCGCTGGTCTTCACCGGCCGCTATCCGGAAGGCATGTACAACTTCGTCGGCGGCATCCTGCGTTTCTCGATGAGGGTCAACGGCTTCCTCTCCCTCCAGACCGACGAATGGCCGTCATTCGGCCTGAAGGAAGACCCCGCCTATCCGGTCCGGGTCCATTTCGCACCGCGGGCCGCGAAGCAGAGCCGCGTTTCGGTCTTCTTCAGGATCATTCTGCTGGTCCCGCTGATCATGATGTCCTACCTGGTCTCATTGCTGCTGAGCGCCGTTTCGCTGATCTCCTGGGTCACGATCGTGTTCCGCGGCTACCAGCCCGCCGCGATTCACAACGCCCTCGCCTGGGCTCTCAGTTGGACCACCCGCGTTACCGCGTACTCGTGGTTGATGCGTGACGAGTACCCCCCGGTCGGCGACGAGATCCCGGTCAACGTCGATCCCCCGGCCCTCGAAGAGCAGCAGCAGTACCAGGCAATCGACCCGGCGGCGACGGAGCGGCAAGACGTACCTCCGCCGGCACCCCCGGCAGTCTGAGCGACAAAGCCGAGTAGCAAAAAGGGCCCGGAGAATCCGGGTCCTTTTTGTTGCGTGGGAATCGGCCTACCGTCGTTCGCAATCTTCTGCTGCCCGCCACCGCATGGCTTAACGAGAAAGGGCGCCCGTCGGGCGCCCTTTCGACGTAACACTCAGCTCAAGCGCGACTACTCTTCGTCCCATTCGAACGGGGGGTATTCGGTGCTCAGCCAGTAGTTGTAGAAGCCGGCTCGCATCTGCCATACGAGGCTGATCCTGATCACGTCGAAGAGGCCTTCCGGGATCTTCTTGGTGAAGATGATCGTGAAAAAGGCGATGAAGGAGCAGATCGACCCGACCCAGCCGATCAAAGCGGCAACGAAGAGGTACGGGATGATCAGCAGCCAGGCGACGAATGGCCGCCAGCGCTCAACCGTTTCGGGGTACGCCGCATACAGTCGAACTGTGTCTTCAGGCTGCTCATCCATCGAATAAGCCGGATATTTGTCCGTGATCAGCAGCTGGTAGCCGGCGACCCGTAACGCCCAGCGGTGCACTCCGACCAGGTAGTCCCACATTCCCTTCGGGAACTTGCCGGTGAACAGGATCGCGAAGAACGCGATGAAGATCACGAACATGGCACCGATCGCAAGGAAGAAGAGGACGATGTACTGCGGAATCAGCAGCAGCCACTTGATCAGCGGCATAAATCGCGAATATTCCGGCAACAGGTCCGCTTCGACCTGGACCGGATACGTACCCACGGGACTGGCTGTCACAGCAGCGCCGGTGGCGATGAGCACATCCTCGTCAGGCGGTGGGCTGGGAACTTCTGTCATCGGAGACTCCTTACGACTAAGTCCCAGGCCAATCCCAGGATTACCAAGAGGAACCTACTGCGCGAATCGGCGTTCTCCTGTCACTGAAACGTAAAACCCCTCGGCCCGAAAAGGCACCGAGATACGGAAAGTTCGTGATTATCGAGCACTTTTCGTACCTCGGCGAAGTTGGGAGCCTCCGAGACTCGGCCTTTCCATCGCCCGTAAGCGGGTGGTGCTCAGGGACGTCCTGGGCGTGGCTGGCAAGGAGTAAAGCCCGGGATGCGGCCGCGATCGTACCCTCGTACTTGAGCTGCCCATTCCGGGCGTCGACGAAGCTAGGCGCGTCCAGGTCGTTCCTGAGGGCCGCCCGCCCCCTCAGGCCCACTTAGAACTCGGTGTCGATCCAGGGCATCATGTCTCGGAGCTCGGCTCCGACGACTTCGACCTTGTGGTCCTTACCCTCTTGCCTCAGGCGGTCGAAGTTTTCGTTGCCGGCTTTGCTTTCGGCGATGAACTCCTTCGCGAAGTCACCTGACTGGATGTCGGTGAGGATCTGTTTCATCGCCTTGCGGGTGTCATCGGTGATCACTTTCGGGCCTCGGGTCAGGTCGCCGTACTCGGCCGTGTTCGAGATCGAGTACCGCATGCCCTGGATTCCCTTCTCGTACATCAGGTCGACGATCAGCTTGAGCTCGTGGAGGCACTCGAAATAGGCGAGGCGCGGGTCGTACCCGGCCTCGACCAGGGTGTCGAACCCGGCGCGCACCAGTTCGGTGGTGCCACCGCAGAGCACGGCCTGCTCACCGAAGAGGTCGGTCTCGCACTCGTCCTTGAACGTGGTCTCGATGACTCCGGCCCGTCCGCCACCGATTCCGATGGCGTAGGCCAGGACGAGGTCATGGGCGGTGCCGGTGGCATCGGTGCCGACGGCCATCAGGCAGGGCACGCCGCTGCCTTCTTCGTACTGGCGGCGGACCATGTGGCCGGGACCCTTCGGAGCGACCATGCCGACGTCGACTCCGGGGGGCGGGACGATCTGGTCGAAATGGATCGCGAAGCCGTGGGCAAACATGAGCAGGTTGCCTTCGGCGATGCCGTCACTGATGTCGTCGTTCCAGATTTCAGCCTGCTTCTCGTCGGGCAGGAGGATCATCACGATGTCGCCCTTGCTGGCAGCATCACTGATGCTGAGAACTTCAAGTCCGGCGGAGCTGGCCTTCTCGCGGCTGGACGAGTCCTCGCGCAGGCCGACCACCACGTTGACGCCGGATTCCTTCAGGTTCAGGGCGTGGGCGTGCCCCTGCGAACCGAATCCGAGAATGGCGACGGTCTTGCCTTCCAGCTTGGAAAGGTCCCCGTCCTTGTCGTAGAAGATGTCATTTGTTTCCATGACGGCGGATGCTACGGGACCGGCACCGCTCACGGGTAGGCCACTCGGACTGTCGAACACCGAGTTTGCCCGAAGGCAAAGTCGGTGCCTTATCTCAACGCCGACCGGTGAAGCTTCCCCGAGGCGGTGCGCGGCAACCCGGCGACCACCTCCACCCTCTTTGGAACCTTGTAGGGCGCCAGTGACGACGCGCAATGCTCCCGTACCTCTTCCGGGGAGATCGACGACCCGTCGCTCAGCACGACCACCGCAGTCACCGCCTGCTGCCACTCCGGATCGGGCCGGCCGACGACCGCTGCTTCGACGATCTCCGGATGGCGGACCAGCACGTCTTCGATCTCGCCAGGCGACACGTTCTCGCCTCCGGTGATGATCATCTCGTCGGTCCGCCCCTCGACGAAGAGGAACCCGTCGTCGTCGATCCGGCCGATGTCGCCAGTGTGGAGCCAGCCGTCGACATCGAGCGCCTCGGACGAGACGGTCGGCCCCTGGACGAGGATCTCGCCGTCCTGGATGCGCAGGTGAGAAGTCAGCAGCGGCCGGCCGACCGAGCCGACCTTGCGGCGTGCTTCTTTGACCTCGAGCGTCGTGACCTGGGAGCAGGTCTCGGTCAGGCCGTAAGTCTGGATCACGGATGCGCCCCGCGAAAGCGCATCTTCGAGCGCGCCCTGTGGCACCGGGCCACCTCCGACCAGGATCGCGCGGGGAGCCGTGAGGTCCACGCCTTCTTCAAGCAGCCTGAGCAGCATGGTCGAGACCATCGAGATCACGGTGACCCCCTGCTCCTCGATCGCCTGTCGGACACCCTCGGTCTCGAAGCGGTCCTGTAGCACCATGGTGGTCCCATAGATCACGGAGCGCATCACGATCGAGAGCCCGGAGATGTGACTTGTCGGAAGGGCGCAGAGCCAGCGGTCCTCGGGGTTGACCCCGATATTGAAGGCGGACCCCATCGCACTGAAGAGGTGGTTGCCGTAAGTCAGGCCGACGGTGTGGGCCGACCCGGTGGAACCGCTGGTCAGGATCCGGCAGTGAACGTCCTCCATGTCGTGCTCACCGAGCAGCGGCATGTCGGCCTCGGTCTGGGTGAGCCGGTCCGGGTCGTCGAGGTCGACCGAGACCCGGTTGCTGTCGATCGCCGCCTGACGCTCCCCGGACGAAAGCTTCGGGCTGAGCGGAAGTAGCACCGCTCCGGTCTTCATCAGCGCGTGGATCAGCACCACCTGTCCGAGTCCCCCGCCCATCGTTACGGCCACGTTGGCGCCACGGCGGACTCCGTAGGCGACCAGTCGGCGGGCGGCATGCTCAGCTTCCTGGTCGAGCTCCGCGAAGGTCATCTGGTCGTCGCCCGCGATCAGGGCGATTCGGTCAGGACAACTCTGTGATCTCTGTGCAAGCCAGTTATCGAGTTTCAATGAGCCTTCTTTGGGCGCGCCCGGTTATCGTTCCGGACATTCTTGCGATCCGCGCCCCAAAGGGTCGCCACCAAAGAAACGGACTACCGCTCTTGCCAGAACGCCACCGCAACGCCCCGCCCGAAGAATCGCTCTACGAACCGATTGAGTGGCGGTCGGCCCATGAGTACAACGACCTGCTCTACGAGAAGGCCGAGAGCATCGCCAAAATTTCGATCAACCGCCCGGAAGTCCGCAACGCCTTCCGGCCACAGACCCTGGCCGAGCTGAAGGACGCCTTCAACCGCGCCCGGGACGACCTCGATGTCGGATCGATCATCTTCACCGGCGCCGGAACCGAAGCTTTCTGCTCCGGCGGCGACCAGCGGATCCGCGGCGATGACGGGTACATCGGTGACGACGACGTCGCCGGGCAGGGAGTCGGGCGACTCGACGTCGGCGACCTCCACGTGCAGATCCGGCGCCTGCCGAAACCGGTGATCGCCATGGTCGCCGGTTACGCGGTCGGAGGCGGCCACATCCTTCACCTCGTCTGCGACATGACCGTAGCCGGCGACAACGCGCGGTTCGGTCAGACCGGTCCGCGGGTCGGCAGCTTCGACGGTGGTTTCGGCGCGAGTCTGCTGGCACGGAACATCGGGGTGAAGAAGGCGAAGGAGGTCTGGTTCCTCTGCCGCCATTACACCGCCGAGGAGGCCCTCGAAATGGGCCTGGTCAACGCCGTTCTCCCGGTCGACGAACTCGAGAAGGAAACCGTTGCCTGGTGCCGGGAGATGTCGCACCTGTCGCCGCTGTCGCTCCGTTTGCTCAAGTCGAGCTTCAACGCCGAAGAGGACGGCCTGACCGGCCTCCAGCAGCTGTCGCATGACGCGACCCTACTCTTCTACATGTCGGAAGAGGGCCAGGAAGGCCGTAACGCCTTCCAGGAGGGTCGCGCCCCGGATTTCTCCAAGTACCCGAAGCGGCCTTGAGAATCTGGCTGAATGCGGCCCGGCCGCGCACCTTGCCCGCCGCGATCGCGCCGGTTCTGGTCGGCACCGCCGCGGCGTACGCGATGGTGGACCAGCTGCCGCACTGGGGCGGTTTCGCCGCTGCCCTGGTCGCCAGCATCCTGATCCAGATCGGCACGAACCTGGCCAACGACTATTCCGACGCCCGCCGCGGGGCTGATTCGGCCGACCGGCTCGGTCCGGTCCGGGTCACCTCGGCTGGTCTGGTCACCCCCCGCCGGGTCCTGGTCGCGACCTGGATCGCGTTCGGCATCGCGGCTCTGCTCGGCGTGTACCTGGCGGTCCTGGCCGGACCGATCATCCTGCTGGTTGGCGCACTCTCGATCGCCGCGGGCGTCCTCTACACGGGCGGACCCCGGCCTTACGGCTACGCCGGCCTCGGCGAGGTCTTCGTTTTCCTCTTCTTCGGTCTCGTTTCCGTCAACGGCTCCTATTACATCCAGCTCGAAGAACTAGCCTGGCTTCCGTTCGGGCTGTCGGTGGCGATCGGGTTCCTGGCGACGGCGATCCTGGTGGTCAACAACACCCGTGACATGGACACCGATCGCCGCGCCGACAAGGTCACGCTCGCGGTGCGGATCGGCCGAGACAGGGCTCGCAACCTCTACCTCTTCCTGATGCTGGGCGCGTTCGCCGTCCTGGCCATCACGGTCGGGCTCGACTCCGGACCCTGGCCGGCACTCCTCGGCCTGCTCGCCCTGCCGATGACCATCAAACCGATCCGCGCGATGCGCACGAGGACTGACGGTCCGTCGCTCAATGGGGCTCTCGCCGACACCGGCGCAGCCCTCGGGGTCTTTTCGCTGCTCACCGCGCTCGGGCTGGTGATCGGCGCCTGACCAGGGTCCGTTCATTCGAGGTGGTTCCTTACGCGCTGCCGTTCCGCGACCCCTATGTGACTTCCAGAGGCAGTCTCGGCCGGCGGCAGATGGTTCTGCTGCGGTTGCAGACTGACGCCGCCACTGGACTCGGCGAAGCCGTACCGCTTTCCCTCCGGGGCGGCACCGCTCTGGAAGACGTGGTGAGTGAACTCGTCGCCTGGGGCAAAGTCGCCGTCGAGGGTAAGCAGGTTCCTTCAACGACCAGGATGAGTCCCCCAGCGAGCGTTGCAACCGCGATGGCCCTTTCCGATGCCGAAGCTCGCGAGAAGGAACTCCCTCTCCACGCCCTGCTGGCCGCGGACTCACCCTCGGAACCGGTCCCCTGCAACGCCACCTTGAGCGCCGGTACGCCGGACGAAGTGGCCGTCCAGGCCGAAGACTGGGCGGCGGACGGATTCACCGTATTCAAGCTGAAGGTCGGCACCGGCGCGGACGTTGCCGTGGTCGAGGCCGTGCGGAAAGCACTTGGTCCCGAGGTGAAGATCAGGATCGATGCCAACGGCACCTGGACGCCCGCAGAGGCCGCCATGATCCTCGATTCGATCGAGCCATTCGACATCGAACTGGCGGAGCAGCCCGTGAGTGGCTTGGCCGAGATGGCGGAACTCCGTGAGCGAACATCGATCCCGCTCGTCGCCGACGAAGACGTGTTCGACATCAGCACGGCCCGGCGGGCGGGTGAGTTGAAGGCCTGCGATGCCGTGACCGTGAAGCTGAGCAAGATAGGCCGGCTCGACGCCCGGCTGGGCGGGTCGCTCCCCACATACCTTTCGAGCGCCCTCGACGGACCCGTCGGCATCGCAGCTGCAGCCCATGTCGCCCAGACATTGGAGGCCTCCGAACCCTGGTCGACGGTCGCCCACGGGCTCGCGACCGAACGGCTCTTCTCGGCGACGATCGCCGAGCAGGGCCCGCTGCTCGACGGTGCCTTCCTTCCGGTGCCGGCCGGCAACGGAATTGGCATCACCATCGACGAAAGCGCCCTCGAGGCCAACCGGCTCTAACCTCTGCCGAAGGTGGACGCGACCAACTCAAATATGGCTCTGGCATCGGCCTTTAGCGAGGAGCTCGAACGATCCGGCGTGAAGCATGCCGTGGTCTCCCCCGGTTCCCGTTCGACTCCACTCGCGGTCGCGCTCTGGCGACAGCCCGGAATCGAAGTGACGATCAGTCTCGACGAGCGGTCGGGCGGTTTCTTCGCACTCGGCGCCGCCCAGGCCACCGAAACCCCCACGGTCCTCCTCTGCACTTCCGGCACCGCCGCCGCCAACTTTCACCCCGCCGTCGCCGAAGCCGACCTTTCAGCAGTACCACTCATCGTCCTGACCGCAGACCGGCCTCCAGAGCTGCGGGACATCGGCGCTGGTCAGACGATCGACCAGATAAAGCTGTACGGATCGGCCGTGCGCTGGTTCACCGAGGTCGGTAACCACGGCGCGGACGATGCCGGATTACTGCACCTGCGCTCGCTCGCCTGCCGGGCCTTCGCCACCGCCGCCGGCGACCCGCGGCCCGGACCGGTTCACCTGAACTTCCCCTGGCGGGAGCCGCTGGCGCCCTCACCCGATCCCGGTGCGGTGACGGCCGAGTCGGCGCTGGCCCTGGAAGGCAGGGTCGATCAGCCACTGACCGAGGTGACGGCATCTCGGCCGGCACCATCGAACGAAGCCCTGGACCGGATCGTGACGGCCCTCGGCGGCTCCGAGCGCACGATGATCGTCGCCGGGCGGATGCGAGGCACCGGACACCGGCTGCCCCTGGTGCGCCTCGCCAAGCGGCTGAACGCGCCGGTCCTCGCCGAACCGACCTCGCAGCTCCGGTTCGGCTCCCACGACCGCAGCAACCTGATCGAGGCCTATGACCGGGTCGCTGCCGCTCGTGAGGCCGGGCTGGCACCTGACCTCGTGCTCCGGTTCGGAGAGATGCCGACCTCCAAGCCACTGCGCCTCTGGCTGGCCGACATCGAGGATCTCTGCCAGATCGTGATCGATCCGGCCTCGGGCTGGTATGAACCAACCAGGATCGCCAACCTGATCGTGCGGGCCGAGCCGGAAGAACTGCTCCACCTGCTCGAAGACCGGGTCGAGTCAACCGGACCGGACCAGTCGTTCCTGAGCGATTGGCAGTCGGCCGGCCACCGCGAAGGCGAAGCACTGCGGTCCGGCAACGGATCGCCGGGCCTGACCGCCGGCGAGGTCCACCTCGCCCTGGCGCATTCCGCGGCTGACGGCGAGCTGGTTTACACGGCCTCCAGCATGGCGATCCGCGATCAGGAGGCCTATCTCGACGGCTCGGATACTGATCTCGAGTTTCTCGCCAACCGCGGGGCCAACGGCATCGACGGCCTGATCGCCTCGGGCCTCGGCGCCGCCCTGGCCACCGGGCGGCCGACCACGATCATCACCGGCGACCTCGGCTTCCAGCACGACGTCGGCAGCCTTGCCCTCGCCGCTTCGGTCCCGGCCCCTGTCCGCATCGTCGTCCTCGACAACGGCGGCGGAGCGATCTTCTCGCGGCTCGCTCAGAAGGACCATCTCGAACCGGATGAATTCGAGGCGTTGATGACGACGCCGGGGGGCATGAGCATCAAGGCGGCGGCGGCCCTGTTCGGCCTCGACCACCGCCGGATCACCGACCCCGGTCAGATTCCGCCGCTTGCCGATGGGGTCGCGATCATCGAAGTCCCTGTTCTGCCCTAGGGTCTCGCCGCCTTTCCTCCGCGCGAAGCGTGGAGAAAGACGTCAGGACCCGATCCTTATTCTTCTCGCCGCCTTTCCTCCGCGCCAAGCGTGGAGAAAGACGTCAGGACCCGATACTTATTCTTCTCGCCGCCTTTCCTCCGCGCGAAGCGTGGTCACCCGCCGAGCAAAGGCAGCAGCGCACCCAGCTTGATTTCAGTCTCGGCCAGCTCGGAAGCCGGGTCGGAATCAGCAACCACGCCGACCCCCGCGTAGAGATGGGCCTCCCGGTCGCGCAGCAAGGCCGATCGCAGGGCCACGCAGAACTCACCGTCGCCTGACCCGTCCATCCAGCCGACCGGGGCGGCGTACCAGCCCCTCTCCATCTGCTCGACCTCTTCCATGACCCGTTCGGCTTTCTTCCAGGGCTCACCGCCGACCGCCGGGGTCGGGTGAAGCAGCCCGGCCAGCTCGATCGCCGTCCGCGGTTCGAGCAGGTGGGCGATTACGGGCGTGCCGAGGTGCTGGATGTTCGCGACCTTGATGATCTCCGGTTCCTCCCCGGCTTCGACCCAGACGCTGAGACGGCTCAGGGCTTTGACGATCCGCTGGACGACGAGGTCCTGCTCCCTGCGGTCCTTGGAGCTCAACAGCAGCTTCTGGGCCAGGTGGTCGTCAACCGCGGGGTCGGAGCTTCGCCTGGTCGAGCCGGCCAGACCGACCGTCGAGACACCCCGACCGACGCAGCGCACGAGCAGTTCGGGACTGGCGCCGATGAACGCCGCCTCGGGGGTGCCGACGCAGAAATTGAAACAGGACGGGAAGCCTTCCCGGAGTGCCGCGAAGATCGCCGCCGGGTCGTGTGCGGCCGAAGAGCGGACCATCACCTCTCGCGCGAGCACGACTTTCTCGATCTCTCCCGAGCGGATCCGCTCCACCGCCGCCGCGACCGAGTCCTCGAAGGCCTCCGGCGAGCGGATGCTTTCGATCGCGGGCTTCTGGGCCGGATGCGGGTCGATCATGCCGAGGTCGGCCGAGACCAGCCCGTCTACCCGGCGGACCAGGCGCCCGACCAGTTCAGCTTCGTCGGCCCCGGGCTGGACGACTGCGTTGACCGTCATCACGGTCCGGCCATGGTCGGCTTCGAATGAAACTTCCGGCAGGGTCATCGCTGCGGGGGCGAACGGCGACCAGGCCGTCCCGGCTGCCGGACCAGCTTCGGAGAACGAGAAACCCCCGGACCAGGTCGGTCCGGTGCGATCACCCGAGCCACCCGGGCCGCGGAGGACCGCCTCACCCGACATGTGCGCACATTCGGCGGCAACTTCCCGGAACCGGTCATTGCCGTGCGAGGCGACGCTGAGGGCCGATCCGAGCGCCGCCAGGGCGAACTCGCGATCCGGCTGCTGCCAGCAGAACCACGGTTCGCTTGCGCGGCGTGAGGCGAAGACGACGGCCACCGGATCGGGGCAGTCAACTTGCTGGGAGACGCTGACGACGCGTTTGTGACCGCCCGAAGCGGCTTCGTTTACGGCCTCGCCCAGCAGGCTCTCGAGTTCAACGGAGTCGAGGAGCGGTGCGGTCAATCGCCGCCGCGAGCGAGCGCCACTTCACCGGTTCGCACCATCTCGAGCAGGCCGTGCGGTCGGAGCATGCTCTCGAAGGCTTCGATCTTGTCGTGTGAACCGGTGACTTCGACGATCAGCGCGCGGCGCGACACGTCGACGATCTTCGCACGGAAGATCTCGGCGAACTGAACGATCTCTGCCCGGTTCTCAACTGCGGCGGAAACCTTGAACAGCGCCATTTCGCGGGCGACTGAATCGTCCGGCGCCATGTCGCGGATCTTCAGGACGTTGATCAGCTTGTGGAGCTGCTTGGTCACCTGGTCGATCGGATGAACGGCGCCATCGAGGGTCAGCGTGATCCTCGAGATCGCCGGATCCTCCGTCGGGCCGACGGCCAGTGTGTCGATGTTGAAGCCGCGCCGGGAAAAGAGCCCCGAAACCCGCGCCAGGACTCCAGGCCGGTTCTCGACCAGGATCGACAGCACGTGTTTACGGCCTGACAGCGTCCGGCTCACGTGAAGGTCTTCGAGTCTGACCATGTCCGCGGCTCCCATCAGCCGACCATGTCCCTGGCGGCGTTGCCGGCCGGAATCATCGGGTAACAGTTCTCGCGGGGGCTGGTCCTGACATCGAGCAGGGCCGGGCCGTCATGACTGATCGTCGCCTCCATCATCTCTTCGAGGTCACCGCTCTCCTCGCAGCGGAGGCCCTTGGCGCCGAAAGCTTCGGCCAGTTTCACCCAGTCCGGGCTGGGACCGTTCTCAACCCCGCTGTAGCGCTCGGACCAGAACAGTTCCTGCCACTGGCGGACCATGCCCATGTAGCCGTTGTTCTGAAGGAAGATCTTGACCGGCACGTTCTGGTTGACCGCCGTGGCAAGCTCCTGGATGTTCATGATCAGGCTGCCGTCACCGGCCAGGCAGATGACCTCCTCATCCGGACAGGCGACCTTGGCGCCGATCGCCGACGGCAGGCCGAAGCCCATCGTGCCGAGGCCGCCGGAGTTGATCCAGCGGCGTGGCTTGTTGAAACCGTAGTACTGGGCGGCCCACATCTGGTGCTGGCCGACGTCAGAAGTGATGATCGCGTCGCCGCCGGTGACCTTGTGCATCATCTCGACCATGAACTGCGGCTTGATCTCGCCGTCGGAACCGGGCTCGTAACCCAGCGGGTACTCGTCCTGCCAGGCCTTGATCCGGCTCCACCAACCGTCGAGGCGGGAAGAATCGGTCTGCAGCGACTGATACTCGCGGGTCAGCTTCGGCAGAACCAGTCTGGCGTCGCCGACGATCGGGATGTGAGCCGGGACATTCTTCGAAATCTCGGCCGGATCGACGTCGATATGGATGAACTTGGCGTTCGGTGCGAACTCGGAGAGCTTGCCGGTGATGCGATCATCGAACCGGGCACCGATCGCGATGATCAAGTCCGCTTCGTCCATCGTGTAATTGGCCGTACGGGTGCCGTGCATGCCCAGCATGCCGAGCCACTGGTCACTGGAAGCCGGAAAGGCGCCGAGACCCATGAGGGTCGAGGTCACCGGGAACCGGTCGGCGTCGGCAAACTCGCGCAGTTCTGCGGAAGCACCGGCGTTGATCACGCCACCGCCGGAGTAGATCACCGGGCGCCGGGCGTTCGCGATCGCCTTTGCGGCAATCCGGATCTGCTTTGAGTTGCCTTCGAGATTCGGACGGTAGCCGGGAAGTTCGACCGGGCCGGTGGGCGGCTGATAATCGATGTCTTCCTTGGAAAGGTCGGTCGGCACATCTACCAGGACCGGGCCGGGACGGCCGGTCGAAGCGATGTGGAAAGCCTCGTGGATGTACTGCGGGATGTGCGATGCCTCGGTACAGAGCAGCGAGTGCTTGACGATCGGCAGGGTCACGCCGACGATGTCGGCCTCCTGGAAGCCGTCCGTGCCGATCAGCTCGGTCCGGACCTGGCCGGTGATGAAGACGGTCGGAACCGAGTCCATCATCGCGTCGGCGATCGCGGTGACCAGGTTGGTCGCGCCGGGACCTGAGGTGCCGAAAGCGACCCCGACTCTGCCCGAGGCATGGGCGTAGCCCTCGGCGGCATGGCCACCACCCTGTTCGTGCATTACCTGGACGTGCCGCAGATCGGCGTCGACCAGGGCGTCGTAAGTGGGCAGGTTGGCTCCGCCCGGGATCCCGAAGATGTGTTCGACGCCCTCGTGCTTGAGGGATGCCATCAGTGCGTCTGCTGCTCTCATTAGGAGAGCGATCCTACCAGCGGACTCAAGTGTGCTGGGCGGTCGACAGCGCGCCGCCCTCGAGCTCACCGGGATTCCACTTGGTCTTCGGCGTGATGGCGCGGCCGATGACCCGATCCTTGTGGCGTTCGATGATTCCGAGCATGGACTGGACCAGCTCGTTACCGAGGGGGTGCGGTTCGAGGCCGAGGTCGAGCAGCTTCTGGTTGGAAGCGTTGTAGTAATGCTGTTCCAGCTCGACCCGGGGGTTCGGGTAACTTTCGATGGCGACGTCGAATCCGACCTCGGCCGCACACTTCTGGACCAGTGCCGCCAGCTCCGAGACCGAGAACTGCTCGGTGAACTGGTTGAAGACCCGGTACTCGCCGCGGTCCGCAGGATTCATTGCGGCCAGCTCGACGCAGCGCAGCGTGTCCTTGATGTTGAGGTAGCCACGGGTCTGGCCGCCCGACCCGTAAACGGTCAGGGGATGACCGACGACCGCCTGGACGCAGAAGCGGTTGAGCACGGTGCCGAAGGTCTCGTCGTAGTCGAATCGGGTGACCAGCCGGTCGTCGAGGGTCGACTCGTCGGTCTCGATGCCGTAGACGACACCCTGGTTGAGGTCGGTCGCCCTGAGGCCCCAGATCCTCGTCGCGAAATGGATGTTGGTCGAATCGTGGACCTTCGAGCAGTGGTAGAGCGACCCCGGGAGCTTGGGGAAAGGCAGCGTGTCCTTGCGTCCGTTGTGCTCGATCTCGATGAAGCCTTCTTCGATGTCGATGTTCGGGGTTCCGTACTCGCCCATCGTGCCGAGCTTGATCAGGTGGGCGTCGGGAATGTGGCTCTGCATCGAGAACAGCAGGTTGAGCGTGCCGATCACGTTGGTCTGCTGGGTTTCCACCGCGGTCTGCCGCGAGCGCATCGAGTACGGCGCCGAAGGCTGCTCGCCGTAGTGGATGACCACTTCCGGCAGAACGTCAGCGACAACCGCGTCGAGGAACTCTCCGTCTTCGATGCAGCCGACACGGGCGTCGATCGTCTTGCCCGAAACCGAGTGCCAGACCTCGATCCGGTCCTCGAGGGAACTGATCGGCGTGAGCGAGTCGGTGGACTGCTCCAGGTGCCAGCGCCGGCGGGCGAAGTTGTCGACAACCGTCACTTCGTGACCGCGATCGGAAAAGCGCATTGCCGTGGGCCAGCCGAGGTAGCCATCGCCACCTAGAACGAGAATTCGCATAAGGCGGCAGATTACCGCAAGCGCTTGGCAATCTAGGATCGCCTCGTTGCGTGTGACCACCCTCATATTGATCTGCCTCGCCGGGCTGGCACTGCGCGTGGATTACGCCTGGCAGGGTTCGGCCGAGAACCTGCCTGACTCGGCCGCTTACGAGAGAATCGCCCGCGGACTCCACGAAGTGGGCGAATTCGAGCAGGCTGGCCCCGGCACCCCGGTCCACCCGCAGCCCGCCTCGAACTACAGTCCCGGGCTTCCCCTGCTGGCCGGCGGTGTTTTCGAGGTGGCCGGTGATGACGACGTCCGGCTGGCCCGACTTTTGCTGGCCCTGATCAGCGCGGCGGCGATCCCGATCGTCTTCGCCATCGGCCGCCGCTTGGCGGGATCGTCTGCCGGACTTGTCGGTGCCGCGGCGATCGCGTTCTACCCGCCCCTGATCGGCAACGCCGGCATGCTGCTGACCGAGCCGCTGGCCGGCACCCTGCTCGCCGGAGGTGTGCTCGCCATCCTCCGGGCCCGTGACCAGAACAGCCTGATGGCCTGGGCGCTGGCCGGAGCCTTGCTCGGCCTGGCGACGATGGTCCGGCCGGAGTACCTGATCGTCACCTTTGTCGTGGCCCTGACTCTGGCGCTGGTTGAGGCGCGTGGCGGTTTCGGTCATGCCATGAAGCCGATTGCGGTGCTGCTGCTTGCCCTCGTGGTCGTGATCGCCCCCTGGACGGTCAGGAACGTCATCGAGTACGAGCGCGTCGTGCCGCTCTCCACCGGCGGCGGGCAGACCCTGTTCGCCGGCAGCTACGTGCCTTCGAGCGGAAATCCGACCAAGGTGATGCCGGACCTGCTCCAGCAGAACCCGGCGCTCGAAGCCGAGATCGAGCGTCAGAACCGAGTCAGCGGCGAAGGCCCGGAATCAGTGACTCCCGAGCGTGTCTTCACGCTGTTCGCCCGTCAAAACCTGCCCCGCATGGAAACCGACGCGGCATTGTCCCGGCTCGGGCGAGAGCGATATCGAGACGAACTGGCCGAAGATCCGCTCGCTCTGGCGGGCTATCTCTCACGCAAGACTTTGCGCATCTGGTGGCGGGGTCAATCAGGCTGGATCGAAACCCCAGCCGGCCGCGTCACCCACTGGGTCATCGTCGTCTCCGCGCTGGTCGGACTGCTTCTGCTGCTGATGAGGCGCAGGTCCGAGTTCTGGATCTTCGCCGGGATACTGCTCGCCGTCACCGCGATCGGGACGCTGCTGGTGGCTTCACCGCGGCGGGCACTGGTGCTCTGGCCGCTGGTATCGGTTCTGGCGGGAATCGGCATCACCGGCGGTGTGGCGCTTGCACGCGAGGCGCTCGAGCGCCGCCGCCGACCGGTTGCCATAGCCTGATCTGCCCCTATGCCCTCGCCCGTCACCCCCACTAGCAGTGAACAGAACCGCCTTGCCGGTCTCATCGAGAAGTACGGCAAGAAGACGCTGATCGCACTCATGATCATCGTCGCGGTCGGGTTCGGGCTGCGGATGGACAAGGTGATCAACCCCCTGGGCGATCCCGGCGACGACGCTTTCGCCTACCGGGCTCTGGCCGAGTCTCTTTACGAAGAAGGAAGTTACGGCGGCAAGAACTTCAATACGCCGAGCGACTGGTCCCCCGGCGCGCCCCTGCTGTACTCGGCCGCCTATTACGTGACGGGCGGGGTCCGGGACGGCGTCGGCCGCGGGGTCGAAGCCCTGATGGGTACGGCGGCAATCGTCGTGGTCTTCCTGCTGAGCCTGAGACTGAGCCGGCGTAGGAACGCCGCCTTGCTTGCGGCGGCTTTCGTCGCGGCCTATCCCCCGTTCATCCACTCAACCGGGGCTCTGATGAGCGAGCCACCGGCATTCTTCACTCTGCCGGCGGCGGTGCTCGCGTTTATGTGGGCGGACTCGCGCGGCTCGCCCTGGGCCTGGTTCGTGCCCGGGATTCTTCTCGGGCTGACCACGCTGATTCGCCCGGAGTACCTGGCGGTCGCATTCCTTTTCGGTGTGCTGCTGCTCTTCCGGGTCTGGCGGGACTCTTCGCAGCCCGGTCGTGAGCGTGCCCGTCGCGTGGCGGTACGGGCCCTGGTCTTCTCGCTGGCCGTCTTCCTGCCGGTCATCCCCTGGACGATCCACAACTACATCTCACTTGACCGGTTCGTGCCAATCACTACCGGTGGCGGCAAAGCAACCTTCGTTGGCACCTACCTGCCGGCCGACGGCGTTTACCAGCGGGTCAAGGCCGACCTCTATGAGCAGCAGACGGGAATCAGCCTTGACCCCGACTCGGAGGCCCTTGACGACGTCAAGCCGGAACCGCTCTTCGACGAAGTGGCGAAGAAATATCCCGACCTGTCGCGTGATGCCGCGCTCGGCCGGATCGGCAAGGAGAACTTCCGGGAGTACCTCAGCGATGACCCCCTCGGGTATGCCGGCATGACGATCCGGAAGACCGGGCGCATGTGGGGAACCGGCATCGGCGAGGCGATGTCGAGTCCGATCGGTTCCTTCGTCCAGAAAGGACTCGTGCTGGCCGGCCTCGCCGGGCTCTTCCTGCTGGCCTGGCGCCGGCGCTGGGAGGCGATCCCAATGGCGATCCCCCTGTTCACGGTCACCGCCGTGGGCGCGCTCACCCTCGCCCCTCCGCGCCGCAACGAGATTCTGATGACGCTTATGCTGCCGCTCGCGGCAATCGCCTTGACCGAGGCGGCCGCCTGGATCGCCGCGCGAGTCAATCCCGACCGCCCGAATACAGAAGAGACAGTTTGACCTACGCCTCGATCTTCCCCGCACAGCTGACCGCACTCCGGACCACGGGACTGGTGATCGCTGCGCTGATGATCGGTTTCGCCGTGGTCCGGCGGCGGGAAATGCGAAACGCCGACGTTCTGCTGCTGCTCGCGGCCGGGATCGGTCTGGCGATCGTTTCGGGCACCGAACTGACCGACCGCCTCCTCTCGGCCCTCTCGTTCGAGCGCGGCAACGGCGGCCGCATCCTCGGCCTCGCCGTCTTCGCAATCCTCATCCTTTTCGTGATCTCGATGCGTGCCCTGTCGGTGAGCGCCCGCAACACCCGCCAGATCTCGGCCGTGCTCGAGGGCATCGCCTCGGAGCAGTTCCGCTCGGAAGGGCATCGGCAGATCTTCCGCAACAAGGTCGCGGTCGTGATCCCGGCCTACAACGAAGCGGACAACCTCGGGTACGTGCTCGATCAGATTCCGGACGAGGTCTGTGGCCTGCCGATCGCGGTCCTGGTTGTCGACGACGGGTCCCGTGACGGGACCGAGGATGTGGCAGCGGGACACGGTGCGGTCGTAGCCCGGCATGTAGTCAACCGCGGTGGCGGAGCGGCGCTAAGGACCGGTTACCGCCTGATGGTTGACGCCGAGGCCGCGATCGTGGTCACGCTCGATGCCGACGGCCAGCACCTGCCTTCGGAGATGCCGAACCTGGTCCAGCCGGTCCTTGACGGCGAGGTCGACATGGCCCACGGCTCGCGCGTGCTCGGCCACGCCGAGGCCAACCACTACGCCCGTGAACTCGGCATCGTCTTCTTCAACCGCTTCGTCTCCTTCATCACCCGCACCCACGTCACCGACTGCTCGAACGGCTACCGCGCGGTGCGAACCAGCGTCCTGCCCCAGCTGGTGCTGAAGCAGGAGCAGTTCCACACCTCGGAGTTCATGATCGAAGCGATCAAACGGGGAATCCCGGCCAAGGAAGTGCCGGTGACGGTCGAAGCGAGACTCCACGGCCATTCAAAGAAGCCGGCGGTACTGCGGTACGGAGTGGGATTCGCAAACGCCATAGTGCGTACCTGGATGAGGTAGAAAACGGCGCCGAGATCGGAAAAGTAGTCGGCCCTGTCAGGCAGTCAACGCAACAGCAGCTCATTCATCTTCTCACCCGGAGTCTTCCAATCAAGAGTTTCCCGGGGCCTGATGTTCATCAGTCGGGCAACACGGTCCAGCTCCGCTGGGCCGTGCAGGGAGAGGTCGGTGCCCTTCGGAAAGAATTGCCGGAGCAGTCCGTTGGTGTTTTCGTTCGAACCCCGCTGCCAGGGTGAGTGCGGCTCGCAGAAATAGACCGGGACCCCGGTTTTCACCGTGAACTCGGCGTGACTTGCCATCTCCTTGCCTTGATCCCAGGTCAAGGAGCGCCTGAGATTCTTTGGCAGGGTCTCGATCTTCTCGGCGATCGCTTCGCAAACGTGCTCAGTCTTTGAGTCGTTTCCGAGGTAGGTCAGCATCACGAAACGAGTGTGGCGCTCGACCAGCGTCCCGATGAAGGAGCGGCTGGCTTTGCCGACGATCAGATCACCTTCCCAGTGGCCGGGCACCGCCCGGTCTTCGACCTCGGCCGGGCGCTCCGAAATCATCACCATGTCTTTGATCTTGCCCCGGTTTGAGGCTCTGCCATTCGGCTTTCGCCGCTTTCTCTGGGTCCTCAGGTACCTGGTGAGGTCCTTGCGAAAGCGGCCCCTGGACTGAACATAAAGCGATTGATAGATCGTTTCGGGGCTGATTCTCATCTCCGGGTCGTCGGGGTGATCGATCTCGAGTTTCACCGAGATCTGCCTGGGTGAAAAGTAATCCTCGAGCATCGAGCGCACCTTTCTCCTAAGCCTCGGTGAGCGAGCGAGCTTCGAGGGCTTCGGCCTGACCGACGAAATCGCGGCCAGGTCCTCGGCCCGACTTGCCCCATAGCGGTCCCGCCCGCCGGAGCGGGCGACTTCGCGGCTTACCGTTGAAGCTGCCCGGCCGATCTTTCGCGCGATCCCGCGGAATGACTCACCGCGAGCAATCCCCACCATGATCTCTTCGCGCTCGCCGAAGGAGAGGTGATGGGGTGAGCGCGGCCTTCGCCTCGACCTTCTCGACGGCATCCCACCGGCGCCGGCCAGAACCCGTTTCACGGTGATCTCTGCGCACCCACTTTGCTTTGCAACCTCGGCGGGATGGACTCCGACCGAGATCAAATCCAAAACTTGAAGGCGTTCTTCGTGGCTGAGCACCTTCCCGGTGGCATAACCGTTGACTTTCACTTCTCATCTCCGTTCCGATCGACTCAACATGGTCAGTGTTGCGTTGATCGGTGGAGACCACCGGTCGATAATCACGAACTTTCCGTGTCTCGACGACTTTTAGAGCCCGATTACTGAGGAGGCATCCGAGTCTGCTCGACCGGCGGCAGGTACAGATCCAACCCGCACCTCGGGCAGACCTGCACGTATAGCTTCACGATTTTGTTGCAGTTCGGGCACTGGCGCTCCGGCTCATTGATTTCGTTGCGCATGAGGATTACCGCCAGCAGGCCAAAACCGGGGAGGCACGTGCCGATCACGAACCAGAGGATGAACGACCCGCCCTTGGACCGCCCGATGATTCCGGTCGCGATGCCGAAGGGAATAACGATGAAAAGAATTGCGAGGCCACCCATCGTTCCATTGTCCCTCATCAACACACTCGTCCGCCTTCGTGGCAGGGGACTTGACCGATGGTGGAGAATACGACCCAGGGAAGCTTTGAGCCGGCGGCGGCGCTATTCGACGGGCCGGTGCGAGCCGCCGTGCTCGTATCCCCCGGGCTCAAGCTGCCCGGGACGGCCGATCGACCCGACCTCCGCGAGATCACGGGAGAACGGCAGGCTGGCGGTCCAGTCGATGACCGCCCGGATCTTCCGGGACAGTCCCGGGATCTGACTCATGTGGTACGAACGGGCCATCCACCAAGCCGGGAAACCGCGGAACTTGAAGTTGCCGATCTTGCCGACCGCCTTGTAGCGGCCGAGGTTGACGAAGGCGGCGCCGCCACGGTACTCGAAGGTCTTCGCGGCGCCGATGCCGATCGAGGCCGCGACGTTCGCGGCGACGACCGGCGCCTGTCGCACCGCGTGCTGGGCGGTCGGCGGACAGAGTCCGCCTGTCGGATCCGGGACCGCCGCCGCGTCGCCCAGGGCCCATACGCCGGGCATACCTTCGACCGCGAGACTGGAGTCGACGACGACTTTGCCGGTCTCATCCAGGGGCACGGCCAGGCTCGTGAGACTTGGATGTGGCACGACCCCCGCGGTCCAGACGAGGGTGCGAGTGGGTATGACCTCCCCGGTGGAAATCGTCGCCGCGGTCGCGGTGACCTCGGTCAGGGTCGTGCTCATCCGGATGTCGATTCCCCGGCCCCTCAGTTCGCGCACCGCGTAGTCGGCCAGGCTCTGGTCGACTTCCGGCAGGACCCTGTCCTTGGCCTCGACCAGGACCCAGCGCATGCCGTGAAGGCGGGCCCTCGGGTAATGCTGCATCGCATCGGCAGCGAAATCCTGCAGTTCGGCCAGCGCTTCGAGCCCGGAGTATCCGCCACCGACGAAGACATAGGTCAGCAGTTGGTCGCGCAGTTCCGGATCTTCGGTCGAGTTGGCCTGCTCGAGCGTTTCGATGACGTGGTTGCGCAGATAGATCGCGTCAGACAGCCCCTTGAACCCCACCGCGTGCTCGTTCAGGCCCGGGATCGGGAGGAATCGGGAAATCGAACCGGGCGCCAGAATCAGGTGGTCATACGAAACCGTTTCGCTCTCGCCGGTATGGCCCCGCAGACGGACCGTCTTGTTCCCCGGATCGTGGTCGTCGATCACGCCGAGGCGCAGATTCGCCCGGTGGATGATGTCCCGGAGCGGCGTGACCACGTGCCGCGGCTCGAGTGTTCCGGCGGCGGCTTCGGGCAGGAAAGGCGTGTACAGGGCGAAGTTGACGTCATTGACCAGGCTCAGCCGGGCCGACTGCTTCGGCAGAAGCTTCTCCAGATGACGGGCCACGTTGGCCCCCGCGAACCCACCACCGACTATGACGATGTTCCAAGCCATGAAACGAGTATAGGGCTAGTAACAAAGTGTCACAATCTCTGGCCCACCACTGGCGTGCTCTACGATTGGCCGATGCCTCTGAACCGCGGGAACGGCTTCGGCCGATCGGGCCTCATCGGGCCCTGCGCCGGGGCGCTGATCGTCGTCTTCGCCGTTCTCATCGCCCTCTGGCAGGTCCAGCCCGCCGCTGCCGCACCGGCGGTATCCGAACATTCGGTGACCGCCGAACCCGATGCCGTGGCCGACAGCTGGAGTCGCCAGGATCTGCTCGCTGCCGAGTCGGCCCCGATGCCGAAGCCTCCGGAAGCTTCCTTCGACGTACCCGGCTTCGATGCAGGCATCTCCGCGGCCTCGGGTCCTTTCTACCCGCCGGACCCGACCGGGCTGCCCGAACGGGTCCAGGGCAAGGTGTTCTTCCGTCTCGGCGCGAGCCTCTACCAATGCTCCGGCACCCTGGTCAACTCTCTTCAGGGGAACGTCGTCTACACCGCGGGTCACTGTGTCTGGGATGTAACCACCCAGCAGTGGGTCAGCAACTTCGTCTTCATCCCGGGTTACAGCAACGGAACCTCTCCTTTCCCCACCTATGCCGCGACCACGCTGTCCTCGCCGGCCGGTTTCACCGGGTCCGGCGACCTGAGATATGACATCGGCATGGCCACCGTCGACGGCAATCCGCAAGCCGACCTCGGCGGCTCCCGCCAGATCGCGTTCAACCTCGATCCCTTCCGGCGCAATTACACCCTGTACGGCTACCCGGCCGAGCCCGAGCCGCCCTATGACGCCCAGCTCCTGGTCGGCTGTCGCTCCGAGGTGGCAGCGCGTGACTCCGGCGTTCCGCAGACGATGGGCGTGACGCCTTGCGACATGCGACAGGGCGCCAGCGGCGGCGGGTGGATCACCGGCGGTAACTACCTCAATTCCGTGACGAGCTACACCTACTGCGCAACCAACTCCAGCCTCTGCGACGTCCTCTGGGGACCGTACTTCTCGAAGGCGGCAAAGGCCCTCTACACGAGTGAGGCGGCAGGCGGCTCGGTGACTCCTACCCTCAAAGTAAGGTTTTCGCCGCCGAAGGTCGTCCGCAAACGGCGGGTCCTGTTCAAGTTCGCCGGGGTGGGGTCGACACCGGTCCATTTCCGGTGCCGCCTCGACCGCAGGGCCTTCCGTACCTGTGGTGCCCGCACCCTGGTGCGGAGGCTGACCCCGGGCCGTCATGTTTTCCGGGTGCGTTCATCGGACCAGACCGGTCACAAGAGCGACCGGACCATCAAGAGAGTTTTCCGGGTCATCCTCAAGAAGTCGAAGAACAAGAAGCGTCGCTGACCGTCAGAGCCCGAGGTGCTGACGCAGGAGGCGGGTGACCTCGCCACCGTCCGCCCGGCCCTTGGTTTCTTTCATCACGGCGCCGACCAGGGCGCCGATCGCTTTTTCGTTGCCGGAGCGGACCTGCTCGGCCGGCTTCGGGTTGTTCTCGATCGCCGCCTTGACGATCGCTTCGAGTTCTCCGGAGTCCGAGATCTGTTCGAGTCCCTGCTCCTCGACGACCGCGACCGGGTCGGCTCCGTCGGCGACCATGACCTCGAGCACCGATTTGCCGGACGAATGGGAAATGCGCTTCCCGGCGACCATCAGCACCAGGCTGCCGAGCTGGTCCGGTGTGACCTTTGATTCGGCCAGCGGCTGGTCTCCCTGCTTGCGCAATTCCGCGGCGAACTCTCCGGTGACCCAGTTGGCCGCGACCCGGGGCTCGATCGCCTCGTCGTGCCCGATGACACCTTCGAAGAACCCGGCCCATTCAGTCTCGAACGAAAGCAGCAGGGCGGCGCTGTCCTGAACGCCCAGCTCGTCCCGGTAGCGGGCGGCCCGTGCGGCCGGCAGTTCTGGAAGCGCGTTCTGAGCCGCTTTCAGCATCTCCCCGGTCGGAACGATCGCGACGAGATCCGGCTCCGGCATGTAGCGGTAGTCGTGCGACTCCTCTTTCGAGCGAAGCGAATGAAGTTCACCGGTCGACGGGTCGAAGTGGAGCGTCTCCTGGACTACGCGGCCGCCGGAACCGATCAGTTCCTTTTGACGAGCGATCTCCGCTTCGATCCCGCGTTCGATGAACCGGAAGGAGTTCATGTTCTTCATCTCGGTCTTGGTGCCGAGCTCGGTGGTGCCGGCCGGACGGACCGACACGTTGGCGTCGCAGCGCAGGCTGCCTTCTTCCATGTTGACGTCGGAGACGCCGAGCTCCTTGACCGTGGCCCGCAGCAGCTGCCCCCACTCACGAACCTGGGCCCCGGTCTTCAGGTCCGGTTCGGTGACGATCTCGACCAGCGGCGTGCCACCGCGGTTGAAGTCGACCATCGAGGAGTCCGAACCCTGGATGCGCCCGCTCTCGCCGACGTGGATCATCTTCGCCGCGTCTTCTTCGAGGTGGGCCCGGTTGATGCGGACGTCGCCGAGGCGGCCGGCGCCACAGATCGGGATCTCGAACTGGGTGATCTGGTACGCCTTGGGGTTGTCGGGATAGAAGTAGTTCTTGCGGTGGAAGATCGACCTCGAAGCGATCTCGCATTCGAGCGCCGCGCCGATCAGAAGTGCGTACTCGATCGCCTTGCGGTTCGGAACCGGCAGCACTCCGGGATGTGCCAGACAGACCGGGCAGGTGTGGATGTTCGGGTCGTCGCCGAACGACAGCGGGCACCCACAGAACATCTTGGTCTCGGTGGAGAGCTGCACGTGGATTTCGAGTCCGATGACCGCTTCGAGTTCTTCTGCCATCAGACCCTCCCTCCGCTGTTGTCGAAGTTGATCGCCTTTTCCAGGGCGAACGACGCTTCGAGCAGCTTCTGCTCCCCGAAGGCCGGGGCGGCGATCTGGAAGCCGACCGGCATTTCCGCGAAGCCAGTTTGATCCTTGCCCGTTTCCGGCGCGGCCATTCCCGCCGGGATCGAGATTGCGGGGATTCCGGCGAGCGACATCGGCACCGTGAAGAGGTCGGCCAGGTACATGGCTAGCGGA
>JBBSKC010000008.1:0-43714 GCA_038256675.1 Solirubrobacterales bacterium
CTGTCCTTCGATCAGGCGCTCGGCGCCATCCTCGCCATGGTTGGCCAATCGGTCGACGTTCATGTGCTCGACGCCGGCGACAACCCGCAGTTGGTGGCGACCTTCGGCGGACGCCTCGAAGCCGGCTACTCGCTGACCGGGGGGGAACCCACGCCGGGCGAAGCGATCTTCGTCCGCCTGGTGTCGGGAAAGGACGATGTCGCTTCGATCAACCTGAACCGCGAGCTGTATCGCGGCGCCATGATCCACCCCGACGGTGGCATCACCCTGCATTCTGGGAGCGTCGACCTGATGATCTCGCGCCGCGACCAGTGAGCCCGCCGCGGTCGCGGTAGGGCCGTAGTTATTGAGTACCGGCCCAGCGGGTAGGGTCAGATCTGTGAATTCGATATCGACACCGCATTCCCCGGAGGCGTACGCATGAAGAAACAGTTCGCGCTCGGCATTGCCGGCGCGTCAGCGGTGCTGGTCGCCGGATGGCGGCTGGTCCAGCAGATGACCGACCGCGACGAAGGAGCGATGGATCCCGTTTCGGTCGCACCCGGGATGCCGGCCGAGCCGGCGAAGAAGGCGAAGGCCGAGGCAGAAGCCGGCGTCGCGCCGAGGCCCGCCGCCACGACCCCGTCCCCCAATTCCTCGAAAGCCGAGCTCTACGAGATCGCGCAGGACCTGGGCGTAGAAGGTCGCTCGAAGATGAGCAAGGCCGAACTGATCAAAGCGATCGAAGCAGCGGGCTGAACCCCGGCCGAAGGGCCGGTCAGCCCGGCGCCAGGCCGACCCGCGCCGCGACTTCCGCCGGGCGCTTTCTCGAACCGTGAAGGAGCCTGCCGATCGCCGTGTAGCGAACGACAACGGCGTAGGTGGCGAACGACAGCCCGATCGAGACCGAGGTCGCGATCGCGAGGCGGATCACCGGGGGCAGCCCCGAGTTCACCATGCCGACCTGGATCAGGACAAGGATCGGGATGTGGACCAGGTAGACCCAGTACGACGCGTCGGCCAGGTACCGGACCCACGGACGGGCCCCGGACAGGAACCGCGCAAAGAGCCCCCACACGGCGAACATCGTTGACCACACGGCGACTCCGCTGACCACGAGAATCGTCGCGGCGATCGGAAAACTGGCCGGGAGAATGATCTGCCCGGAGTAGAGGAGGTAGGCCACCAGGCCAGCCGGCAGGGCCAATGCGAGCTTCGTCCAAGGGCGGCTCTCCACCGCCGGCAGCAGATCGCGGCTCCGGAAGAGCATCCAGCCGAAGAGGAAGAAGATGCCGTAATAGGCAGCGGCCGAAGGCATTGGAATCAGTGAGGCCGCGACCCGGCCGGGAGCTTCGATGTACCCGCCGACCCAAAGCGGTATGGCACTCACAACAGCCAGGAGGGGAATCAGAAAAGGCGAGCCGAGGCATTTCCGGAACCCGCGATCGATCACGGACGTGATCCGCGGACCCCGCCTGAGCAGCAGCCAGACCAGGACTGCCGCAATGTTGAAGGCGAGTACGTAGCTCAGGAACCAGAGGTGATGCGGCTCCCAGCCGAAGAGGTTGGTGAGCGTGTAGTCATATGCGGTCGAAGGTGACGTCGGGTTGTCCCGATGGAAGAACCAGAAGACGATCAGTTTCTGGGCCGGCAGTATCGTCAGCATCGCCACGAACAGGGGAATCCCGATCCGCTTGAGGCGCTGCCGAAGCTGACGGGTCGGCCCCCAGAGTCCGAGGGTCATCGCCGCCAGGAAGCCCGAGACCGCGAAGAAAAGCCCCATGCGCCAGAGGTGCAGCCAGAAGACGGAGAGGTCGAGGCCGAACATCGAGGCGCCTGTGTTCTGCAGGAACAGCAGCCCGTGGTACGGGACCAGGAGCAGCATCACGCTGCCCCGCAGCGCGTCGATGTGGTTCAGCCGGCCGGTCTTCACGATCGGCAAAGGTAGCCTCAGGGCGGAGGCTGGCGCGGTCGTCCTCTGTCGATTTTCACACCCCGGTTACAACCCTGATCCGGGTAGCCTTGCCGGGTGGCCCTGGCCGACTCCTACGACGCCTTCCTTTGTGACCTCGACGGCGTCGTCTGGCTCGGCCACGAGTTCCTGCCGGGCGCGGTCGAGACGATCGATGGTCTCCTGGCAGCAGGCAAGGGTTTCTGTTTCGTCACCAACAATCCGCGACTCGCGCCGTCCGACCAGGCGAGACTGCTTCGAGAGGGCGGCATCGGAGTCGAAGACGGTCAGGTGGTGACCGCGGCATCGACCCTGATTCGTCTGGCGATCGAGCGGCACGGCGAAGGCGCCCCGGTGCTCGGCATCGGCACTTCGTCCTTCCGGGAGCAGCTTGCCGCTGGCGGCTTCGACCTGCTCCCTCCCGAGGATTCGGGATCAGCGAAGGCGGTGCTGATGTCCGGGCACCTGGGTTTCGACTACGAGGAGCTTAAACGCGCATCGATGCTCGTTCGCGGCGGCGCTGACCTGATTGCGACCAGCGCCGACCCGACCATGCCGATGCCCGACGGGCTCTGGCCCGGATCGGGCGCGATGCTCGCGGCGATCGAGACCGCCGCCGGGAGAAAGGGCACGACCACCGGCAAGCCGGCCCCCGCACTCTACGAAGCTGGCCTCGACGTGCTCGGCCGCCCCGCACGGGTTGCGATGATCGGCGACCGCCCCGACACCGACATCGCCGGAGCCCAGGCCATCGGGCTCGACGGCATCCTGGTCACCGCGGCCGGAGGCGCATCACAAGACCCGAGCACGAACAACACGGTGCCCGATCACGAGATCGAGTCCCTGCCCGCTCTTCTTACCTAGGTCCAGAGACCAAAATCCAAGTCGCACAGCGAAACCATTCTCAACTTCGATTGAGCGAAGTGACTTGGATTCCTAATCCGGGAGTCGCACAGCGAAACTGACATTTTATCCCGCTGAGCGAAGTGACTTGGATTCATTTACGACAGGGCCGGAACGGCCGTGCGAACAGGTCGTACTCCTTGCCGATCGAAGCAAACCTGATCTTTTTCGCCCGGCCGCAGAACTTCGAGTTCTTCGTTTCGTACTCGACCGAGAAGACAGCCTTGCCCTGGCGCACGAACGGCCGATACTGACCGCACTCGTTGTACTGGAAGCACTGTTCGACCACGGCGTAGTCGAAGTTCCGGACCAGCTTTTTCGCCTGGCGACCGTCGTTCTTCAAGGCGATCGAGAGTCCCCGGCGGTGAGCCTGCCGGGCGATCCAGCGGTTGAACCGCAACTGGTGCTTCGCGGTGATCGGGAAGCCGGTGTCGTTCTCCCAGCCGGCGATGTTGTCGGGCTCGACTCCGTCGAAACCCTTGCGGGCGCACATGGCCAGCCGTGCCTTGAGTGGCTTTGCGAACTTGTGGAACTTGCGGATGTCGAGCCAGCGCTCATTGGGGTAGCCCTCGTACTTCTTGCCGATGACCGACTTCGGAAACTGCTTGCGGTCCGGCCGGTACTGCTCCCAGCTGCCGACGTCGATGTAACAGATGACCTTTCGCCCCTGGGCGTGAAGCTTTTCGACAGTCTTCCGGCCGACGTCGAAGCCGTCGACTTCGTAGACGTCGGCATCGATCGAGGTATCGATCTTGCCCTGTAGCTGGAACTGCCAGGCGGCTGTCGTCGGGCCGGGCTTCCATCTCCCGGCCTCGGCATCGGGCGTTCCGGAGGCGGCCCCGCAGGCCATCAGGAGCATCGCTGCGACAACTGCAAAGGCGGTGAGAACCGGAATGTTCTGTGAGGGGAGTGATTTGATCATGTGCCCACACTAGGGTCACGATTCCAGGTCATGTGGCGATTCCGGGCCGATCATCATCGGATCCTCATACTGACCCGGCCCGGCTGGCCTACGCTTCCCTGACCATGCGCATCCTGATCATCGAAGACGAAGGCGGACTGCGCGAGGGCATAAGCGTCGCCCTCAGGGTTTCGGGCTTCGCGGTGGACGCGGCGCCGGACCTCGCCTCCGGACGGGCGCTCGCATCCCGGCACGCCTATGACTGCGTGATCTGCGACCGCATGCTGCCTGACGGCGACGGCCTCGACATCGTCACCGAAAGGTGGCGAACCGAGAGCCAGACCCCGGTGCTCATCCTGACGGCACGTGACGCGATCCGCGACCGGGTCGACGGCATCGAAAGAGGTGCCGACGACTACCTGACCAAGCCGTTCGCGATGAGCGAACTGCTGGCGAGGGTCAAGATGCTCTGCCGTCGTCGCGACAGCACGGCCCCGTCCGTCATCGCGATCGGCGACGTCGAGATCGACTCCGGTCGCAGAGAGGTCCGCCGGTCCGGTGTCGTCCTTTCCCTCACCTCGAAGGAGTTCGCGGTGATCGAGTTGCTCGCCTCGAGGTCCGGGCAGGCAGTGTCACGGGAAGAGATAACCGGCCACTGCTGGGACCAGCTGACCGAGCCGATGTCGAATGCGGTGGACGTGGTCGTCTCCCAGCTACGCAAGAAGCTCGGCGACCCCAGCCCGATCCGGACGATCCGGGGTTCCGGATACATCATGGAACCGGCGTGAACGCGGCAGTCAGCCCGGTTGAGGCGCGGCTCCGCCGTCTGCGCATCATCCTCACCCTTCTTTTCGCGGGCGTGCTCGCGACCGGACTGATCATCCTCGCCCTGGTCGCAATCCAGACCGACTCGAACTCCCGCACGCAGGCCCGTGACGCGACCATGTCAGAGCGGATCGAAGCCTCCAGCCGGTTGATCTACTTCTCGGGAAGCGGCGAACTCCGCCTCGACGGACTCCGGGACGATGACGCGACGGTCGGATCCCCGGAAGTCCTGGTGTTTCGCCAGACCGGTGACGATTACGCCGAAATCTTCCGGAGCCGCGGGCCCCACCTTCCGCTCACCCGGGCGTCCACACAGGATGTTTCCTCCCGGGCCGCTGATTCCGAGTCCCGGGTCAGACTGGAGGCCACTGACCGGAACGGTGACGACGTGGTCCTGCTTGCGACCCCCTTCTACAGCGAAGTGACCGATCAACCCGCCGGAGCGGTGGTCTCGGCAACCGAGGCCGGTGACAGTGACAGCGGCCATCGCGATCTCGTGCTGGCCATGCTGGTCGGTTGTGGTGGCCTGCTGGTGCTGGCCACCGGAGCAGGCTGGCTCCTGGCCGGGCGTAGCCTACGCCCCGCCTCGCGCGGACTCGCCCAGCAAGAGGCGTTGCTGGCCGATGCCGCCCACGAGCTGCGCAACCCGATCGCCTCGATCAGATCGATCCTCGAGGCCGCAGAGATCGACCCTTCGACCCGCGAGCAGGCGTTACGGACCGCGCTCGACTCCACCCGGCAGGTTGGCGACACGGTTGACACGTTGCTGAAACGTGCGCGGATCGACGCCGGGGCGGAACAGCTCCGGCGGGTCCCGATGAGGGTCGATCAGATCGTCACCGACGTGATCGACGACGTGGCCGGGGACTCGCCGGTGGCCTTCGATCCGCACACACTGGTGGCCGAAGGTGACCCGGTGCTCGTGAGGATCGCGGTTCGGAACCTGATCGACAACGCGATCCGGCACGGACGTGCGCCCGGTGACATCGCCCGGGTCGAGGTGGAACTGGGCCGTGGCGAGGTGGTAGTCAAGGATCGAGGTCCGGGTCCGCCGGATTCCGGCGGCGACGGCTTTCACCGTTTCCGCGAGGGCTCCCCGGGAGGTTCGGGACTAGGGCTTTCGATCGCGGCCTGGATCGCCGAGGCGCATGACGGATCGCTCAGCCTGGAAGCGCGACCCGGTGGAGGCACCGAAGCCCGGCTTCGCTTCGGAGCTTGAAGCCGGTTCCGTTCAGAGCACGATCAGCAGCAGTACGGCGAGCAGCAGCGAGGCCACAGCGACCTGCGGCAGGAAGTGGTTGGTGTGCATGCCGGGAAATCTAGGGCGGGAACCTGTCCGGCTCCTAAATATCTGCCCGTGAAAGACTCAGCCGAGTTCAGAGAAGCCGGGAGGCGCCTTCGAGGTTGCCGCCGCAGCGAGGCGTTTCTTGTGGGTGCGGATCTCCGAGAGCATGCGTTCAAGCCGGGGTTCGGCCGAGGTATCGATGTGTTTCATCGCGCCGGCAACGGCCGGGTGGACCCCTTCGATCGAATCGTGCATCGCGTGAGCGACCGCACGGTAGGTCGGGTGGCCCTCCCGCCCCGAGCGCAACTCGATCATCTGCATCGCCTCGCGGGCGTTGAGGTCGAGGATGTAACGGATCCGGTATCCGAGGCAGAGCGCGTACGGGGCCAGTTCGGGATGGCCGTCGTCGCGAAGCCGCTCATACTCCGCGCGGGATATCTCCAGGGCGCGCTCGTACTCGTCACCGACGCCGGCCTCGCGCACTTCGCCGGGCACTCCCGCGCCGAGGTCCGGAGTGAGGGTCTGCCACTGGCAGGTCAGCATACGATGGCGCTGCAGGTCGCGGAACGCGCCATAGTCGGAGACGATCTCGAAACGATAGCTGACCGATTCGAAGCCCCGACCGGGACGGTGGCGGCGGTTCTTACGCTCCCCGACCATGGCGGCCATCAGCTCGGCCCGCTGCTCGGTGCTCATGGATTCGAGCCGCGCGCGGATCTCCGTCTCGGAGACGTCGGCCTGCTCGAAGAGGCAACCGGCGAGCAGGTCCTCCTCGGTGCCGTGGACCTGAAGCAGTTCGACGGTCGGCCCCGAGACTTCGGATTCCCGGTTCCCGAGGCCGAGCCGGTCAACCCACTGCTCGGTCGAAGAGCGGCGCTCCTCGAGAAAGGAGATCCACTCGCCGCCGCGGTCGGGCCGGCTCACCCGGGAAACGAACGACGGCATCACCTGGTTCAGCTCGTCGAGGATCATGCCGCCGAACTGTCGGGCCTCGGGCTGCGGCGAGGACATCAGCCGGAAAAGCAGCTGTTCGTACGCCTGCCCGGAAGCGAAGATGCCGACGTGGCTGAGCGTCGCCGCCGGCAGCAGCCCGCGGAGCAGGTCGAGTGCCTTGGCCTTGATCGAGCGGCGCCAGGGTCCTTCAGGCTCGTCGTCGCCGCGGGGCCACTTGGCGGCCGCCCAGGCCTCGGTCTTGACCAGGGCCTCGGAATAGATCGTGAAGACCTGGTCCATCGAGCTTTCGAACTGCGGCCCGAGTACGTCGTCCCGGAAGTACCGGTAGCCGCCACCGGGAATCTCCTGGTCGTAGGCGATGTACCGCGTCGACTGCTCGAGGTACGCGGCGAGGCGTCCGCGCTGGAGGGCCTTCGTCAGGATGTTCGAAACCCATTCGCAGGCGATGTGGGCGCCGCCGACCTGGGCGATCGAATCGTCGCCGTAGCCGACGAAGATGCGCTCGTAGAGATCGGCCGCGCGCTCCCCTTCGTCCCCGTCGAAAGGACGGGCACCTTCCGGCACCTCGGAGGCGAACTCCTCCAGGTAGAGGCGGCGCAAGGTGCCCGGATACCGCGAATAGCGCGCGAAAAGCGCGCCCTTGACGGTCTCGGGAAGGTTGGTCAGGGCGAAGACCGGCCGGTCGACGTTCGTGAAATGCGGCGCCAGGAGTTGCTGTTCGGCAGGGGTGAAAGACTCGACTGGATAGCGCACCAACTGAAACTAACAGGCCCGCCGGTTGCGAGTTATGTCGACCGGGCCACGGCTTCAGAATGGCTTGTACGAATCCGGATCTTCCATGATCTCGGCATGACGTTCAGCTAGTCGCTTCTTGATTTCGAGTGGATCGTGGGCCACTTTGGCGGGCCAGCCATAGCACCTTGCGACCGCCTCATCGAGTTTCTTGTGGGCAGCGGCCAGATCCTGCCAGGCACCCTCATCGACCTGGTTGTAAAGAGTGGTCAGGCCAATTTGCTTTTCAAGGCAAATCTTCGACCGAATGTCGAGCAGGTCTTTGGCGAGATCGCCGATTTCATTTCGCTGCTTCGCGGTCGGCAGCGGCCACGGAAAGGTCTCGAAACAGGAGGTCGGCGTATATCTCAGGTCGACTCGTAACGTTGATCCTTCACTTTGAGCCCAAGCTCCGTGAGCTGACGAAAGAAGAACTCCGATCGAATAGTCGTCTTCAAAGGCGAATACGTTCGTCGCGTTGCTTGGACACGTGGTTATGTCAGACCACGTGAACAAGAATCTCTTGCCGGTCGCGGTTCCGGCGATAAACCGGCTGGACCCAGCAATCGCTGCCCTCATCTCTCCTCGTGGCCTTCCGAACTGCCACCAGTACGCTTTGAATCGCGGATCCGGATTCTTGTCGCGGATCGGCTTCACCCGTTCTCTCACGAGGCGAATCGCTTCCGGAAATCCCTCGGCTTTCTCGAGGGGCATGACGTTGAAATCAATGATTAGACGTCGAGCGTGCTGTCCCGGATCCTTCGCGATATCGATGCCAACCAAGTACGGCCTGATGACTTCAAGATAATTGGCGTCGTCCCTTTCAAGAATCGCATTGCCTTCTTCAAGCGATAGGTCGAATGGTCCGACTGGGATGGGGCCTTGGAATGACCGGCCGGAGTTTGCGCTCAACGCTTCGTATTCTTCAATCGGAACCACGGACTCCTGGAGCCGCGTATTTATGCCGGCTACGTCTTCACCGTCGAGCAAGAATTCAGTCGGAACCGGATCGGGTTCCTTTGCCCAGTTGACGATGCTGACATTGACGACGGCCTCGCCTGGCCATTTGTGCATCGAGACCGCATCCGTGATCACGCCGCCCTTTTCCACGACGTAGTTGAGACTGGCACCTCGGGCCCGGTTCTGGCTGATTGAATTAGTGCCGACCATGCCTGCCCTGTCGCCAGGCCTCATAACGTCTGCGGCACGCCTGAACCAGTAGACACAAAGGTCTTTCAGACCGACTCCGAATTCCTTCTCGATGTATTCGATCTGATCCGTGGTCAGGACTCCTCTCAGATTCTGGGACCCGTGGTACGGAGGATTTGAAACGATCGCATTGGCCTCCGGCCACGGGGTCTGCAGCGCGTCAGCTCGCCGAACGCCGTCGAGGTCGGCAAGTGGAAGAGTCCTCTCGGGAAGGTCGACCTCATTGCCTGCCAGCCATTGAGCCATCCACAGAGACAGCCGGGCCAGGTCGACCGCGAACGATTCGATTTCGATTCCGAGCATGTTCGAGAGTGGAAAGCAAGAAGCTTCTCCTGATTGAGATTCAGGCCTTCCCTCTACCTTGGCAAGCATCGCGCGACGGTCAAGGAGCAACCGCTCGACCCGTCGGATCTCACGGTAGGCGACCGAAAGAAAATTGCCGCAGCCGCAGGCGGGGTCAAGGACTCGGAACTCGTGAAGGTCGTTCAGAGCAGCGTTCGCTTCGTCGAAGCTTTCGAGCGCCTCGATCCGCTGCCTCCACGGTCGCAGGATCGTCGGTTCGACCACAAGCTGAATCTCAGCCTCCGGGGTGTAGTGCGCGCCAAGCTGGTGCTGCCGGTCTGGTCCGAAGACCGTCTGCATCAGCGAACCGAATACGGCCGGCTTGATCAGCGACCAGTCGAACTCCGCCATTCGCCTCATCAGCTTCAGCTCCTCGGGCTCGAGGTGCAGGTGGGTCGGAGCCGCAAAGAGCGAACCGTTGACGAACGGGACGTTGGCGTACATGCCATGCTTCGAGCGCTCGGTCGACGGGTTGTTGAGTTGTTCGAAGAGTCCGCCGACGTCATCGGCACTGGATCGATCCGGGCTGTCGACCAGACCCTGAAGTATCCGGGTGAACCCGAGATCGTTGATCTGCCCGGTGTCCTCCGCAAACATGCACCAGACGCTCTGGAGCAAAAAGCTGCGCCGCTCACCGGCACTGCCTTCGTCTCTTTCTTCAAGACTTGTCAGCAATCGGGCCAGTTCTTCAACCGCCTCGATAGTCACCTCCTCGTCGTTCGCGTGATACATCGGCGCCCTGCCGAAGAGGAAGCTGAAGGCGGCAAAATGCGCTGCCAGCTCGTCGAGTTCTATCTCCATGACCGGAGCGCCGGGGAACCTGCCCGGTTCCCAAAGTTCGAACTTCGTGAAGGCGCAGAGGAGAACGTATGGCGGGGCAGCCGTTCCACTCTCCTGGTCAGCTGACCGTTCCCAGTAGTCAAGGGCCTGTTTGCGGTGTTTTGCCAGCTTGGTTGCCTCTTTCGCTGACTTCATCTCGATGATCGCCACGCCGGGAAGGATGCAATCGATGAAGCCCCCGCCCGCTTCATGCTGCTCAAAGACGGCCTGCTCGGCGACCTCGGGACCGAAACAGGCAAAAAACTCGTTCAGGAAGGTCTGGGCCTCACCCTTTTCGTAGCCCTTGCGGACCTTCCACCTGCCTGCGAACTCGGTCAGGTTGGCTTTGATCTCTTCTGTTGAAAAAGCCATCCTGGCTTATGCGGCGCGGGCGTCTTCTCCGGATTCGTCGAAGAGAGCGACCTGCTCCTCTTCCGTGCCTTCTGTTTCGGGCCTCGACACCAGCATCCGTGCTTCCTGGGCGAGCCTGTCTTCTTCGCTCAGCGGCCGGTAATAGGCCGTTGCCATCGTCTCCTTGAGCTTGTTGCGGAGATCCGCGGAGACTGATCTGAGGAGGTCAGCGAGACGCTGTTCGCCTCCCTCGTCTTCGATCGCCAGAGCTTCACGCTCTATATTCCGGGCAGCGCGCTGAAGCTCGTCGAAGGCGCCTTCAACCTTGCGATGGCTCGATTCGTCGAGGGCCTGTTCCGGACTGAGTGGCATGGATTCTCATGCTAGGGATGGGGCTGGACGCTCATGTGCGAAGAAGCCGGTATCTCCGCAACTTTTGGCTCAGATAAGCGTGAAATCGGGCCGGGTGAAAACTTTCACCTGCTCTCGCGGATCCGCTTGAGCTTGCCGGTCCGGCTGACCTTGTAGACGGCGATCCGGTTGGCTCCGCGGCGGAACGCGGAGGGGATGGCCATCGTGCCGAAGCGCATCCGGCCCTTGTAACGGAACGTGCGTGTCGTTCCGGTGATGCGCCCGTTCAGGGCCACGGCGACCACCTGATTCGGCTTGATACCGGAAAGCACTCCGGTAAGGAAGGAGGGCACGTACCCAGCCCGCGGGCGGTAGCGGGCCAGTTGTCTCGCGGAGTCGACGGTCACCTTCGCGCGGCGCACTGTGGCGACGCGGCCCGGCCGCTTTCCGATCAGGCGGAACTTCGGTCCGAGCTTCCAGAGTCCGCCTGTGCCGAAGCGCTTGTCCTTGACCCGCAGGAGAGCCGGTCGCTGCGCGCGGATCTGGTCCGCGGTGACTCCGATCCTTGCTCCCAGGTCCTTGTCGGCGATCATCTGGCGCCCTTCGGGGACCTGATCGACCGGCACCCCCTCGGTCGGATAGCGGTCCGTGACCCCGAGCATTTCGGCGATGGTGGGCGTGATGTCGATGTTCTGGGTCGAAGCCTTGGAAATCCGCCCCTGCCGTTGGTGCGGATACTTGATGATCAACGGAGGATTCAGGGTCGCGGCAAGGCTTTGCGGCTCGGCGTCCCGGCGGTCGTAGCGCACGTCGTAGGAAACGCCGTGGTCCGCGGTGACGACGACGAGCGAGTCGTCGAAGTCGCCGTTCGCCTTGATCTTCTTCATGATCTTCCCGACCATGAGGTCCGCGTAGCCGGCCTGAAGCAGGTGGCGCTGCTGCACCAGGCTCACGCCGGCGTCACTGATCGTCCAGTCGTTTCGCTCGGCGTCGATCGTGAAGCCGAGTGGTCCGCCCGGATAGCGCTGACCCTTCGGCAAGTACAGCAACGGCTGGTGGGGAAGCGGCAGATGGATGATCGAGAGGGTGCGTTCGCCTGCGGGGATCGTGTCGATCCAATCGTTTATCGCCGGGATGTCGAGCCGCTTGAACTTCGCCTTGATGAATTCGTCGGCCTCCGGGATGTCGGGGTACTCGCCCTGATGGCCATCGGGGCAGAACCGCTTCGAGCAGAGTTCGGTGACCTCCTCCATGGCGTGGACCCGGCGTCCCGGGCCGAGCAGGTTGAAGATGTTGTCCGGCTGGACTTCGTTCGTGGGCAGCGTCCGCTCGTTCGAATGGTTGCCCGTGAGGATCGGAGGCACGGCCCAGGCGGTGAAGTCACCGGCGGCGGCGTTGTCCCGGTACCAGGTGCTGCCCGCGACCAGCTTCGCGAAGTTCGGGTACCGGTGCGCGTCGATCTTCTGGTTGGACTTCATGAGACTGGCGTTGGGCAGTTCGTCGAGGATGACCAGGACGACGGGCGTATCGGGGTTCGGCTCGGCCGGAACCAGCTCCGAGCCGCGGCTGCTGCCCGAGCCGAACAAGTCAGGACCGAGGGTCAACCCGGCAGCAACGAGCAGAGTCAGCGCGAGAACCGCGCCCACCGACGAAACATTTTTCTGCTTCAGGCTGACTTCGCGCTCCTCGACGGAGCCATCGCCATGATCTCCACGGTGTGACCACTCGGGCATGTCAGCTTGACCCTCCGGTGGCCCCAGAGCTGTGGCCGTTCGTCGGCTTCAAAACCGCCCTCGGCAAGGCGCTCGAGGGTCTTGTCGAAATCACGCGCGACGATCGCGACGTGGCCTTGGGGCGGGATGCAGGGGTCGTCGGCCTCCACGAGGTGGATCTGGGTTCCGCCCTTCTCGAACCAGGTGAACCCGTCACCGAGTGCCTCCGGCACACCGACCTTTTCGAACCCCGCAAGCGACCAGAACCGGCTGTCGCCTGAGACGTGATCCGGGCTGATTTCCAAAGCGACGTGATGGAGCATTCCTTCATGGTCTCACCTTGAACCCAGGGTTGGGTTTTTAGTTGCGAAACCGGTCAGAGCAGCAGGGCCCAGCCGGCGGCACCGAGCACGACGATCGTGGTCGTGTAGACGATCGACTCGGCCATGATCCGGAGTTCCAACCCGTAGGCATGGCCGACGATCATCGAGTTGAGCCCGGTCGGCATCGCGGCCAGCAGAAAGTACGAAGGCGGCACGCCGGTCAGCGGTAAAGTGAGCACGAACAGCAGTGAAGGTGCGACGAGCAGTCGGCAGAAGATCACTGCGACGACCGGCGGGTGGAGTCTCGGCGGCAGCGTGATCATTCCCTCCCTCTGTTCTTCGGCGAGGATCGCGCCGACCGCGAAGAAACCGACGATCAGCGGGACCACGACGAGAATCCGGGAAATTTCGACAGCAAGGTCCGGCGCCAGCCATGCCGGCGCCAGCAGACCGAGGATCGCCGCGCAGATCAGTGGGTTCTTGAAAAGGAATGCCTTGAACCTCTCCCGGAAGCCTTCCCCGGCCTTTGTCCCGAAGGCCGCGCCGACCGCGAAGGCGCCGAGCATCAGGGTGAGGTAGCTGACCACCACGTCGTAAAGAACTGCCTTGGTCAGTTCGTCCCCTCCCATCAGGGCGTAGACCATCGGATACCCCAGGTAGGAGGTGTTGGCGAGGATCGCACAGCAGATCAGGGCGCCTGCGGTCGGGCGCGGCAGTTTCATTACCGGAACTGCGATCACCCAGGCCAGGGTCCCGAGAAGCGTCGCCGAGACGAGACCGAGCAGGATGCCAGCCCCTGCGGCAAAGTCGAGCTCGAGGTGGACGAGGTTGAAGAAGACGATCGGCGGCAGCACGAAGTAAAGGATCAGCAGGAGCCCGCGACGGGACCCGGTCCCGGCCCGTTCGGGCCAGCGCCGTTCGGAATAGATGCCGATCGTGGTTGCCACCACGATGGTGAAGAGGATCCAGATCAACCCTCCGACCCCACTTTCGGCAGATCAGGTGAGGTAGCCGGAAACCGCGTGCTGGGCGAACTCGACCAGCGGCTGCGGGATCACGCCGAAGAAGATCGTGGCCGCGGCGCCGATGACCGCCGGCAGCACGAGGTACCAGCGGCGGTGCGCCTCGGGATCCGTGAACTCGTCCACGTCCGGGGCGCCGGCCACCGCCGCCGGCAGTCCGGACGTGTCGATCTCGTCTTCGGCCGAGGTTTCGGACGCCGGGCTCATCCAGACCGCGGCGACCACCCGCAGGTAGTAGACCAGCGAGATCATCGTGCCGACGGCGATCATCACGCCGAGCCAGGTCCAGTCGGCTTCGACCAGGGCTTCAATCAGGTAGAGCTTGCCGATGAAGCCCGCTGTCGGTGGCAGTCCAGCCAGGGCCAGCATGGCGATGGTCAGTGGCCAGGCGAGCAGTGGTTTGTTGCGGCCAAGGCCACGGAGTGAAGAAATGCCGTCGCTGAATCCGGTCTGGCGCTCGTGGGCGACCAGGACGGCGAAGGCCGCGAGGTTCATCGCGGCATAGGCGGCGAGGTAGAAGACGAGGGCGGAGATGCCGTCCTGGGTGGCAACGACGATGCCGCACAGCATGTAACCGGCCTGGGCGATGCCGGAATAGCCGAGCATGCGCTTGAGCGAGCTCTGGGCCAAAGCGCCGACGTTGCCGACGACGATCGAGAGCGCGGCGAGTGCCGCGAGCATGATGTCCCAGCTGTCGACCAGCCCGATCAGGGCGACGAGGAAGAAGTGGATGAAGACCGCGAAGACGGAGGCCTTGGTCGCGACCGCCATGAACGCGGTGATCGGGGTCGGCGCGCCCTGGTACACGTCGGGGGTCCACTGGTGGAACGGGGCGATCGAGACCTTGAAAGCGAGGCCGACCGTGACCATGCCGACACCAACCAGGGCCAGCGGGTCCGAGACCAGTTGGTTCACCTGGTCGAGCGAGCCGTCACCGAGATAACCGGCCGCGATCTGAGGGAATTCCATCGCCCCGGACGTGCCGTAGATCAGCGCCAGACCGTAAAGCAGCGTGGCCGATCCGACCGAGCCGATGATCAGGTACTTGAGCCCGGATTCAAGCGAGTCGCGCTTCCTCAAGTTGGTCCCGCAGAGTGCGTAGAGAGGAATCGAGAGCAGTTCGAGCGCGATGAAGAAGGTGATGATGTTGTTGGCCTGGGCTAGCATCACCATCCCGAGGACGGATCCCATCAACAGGGCGAGATAATCGCTGCGGCCCGCCTGCTTCTCGGCGGGATCACCGATCGAGAGCAGCACGGCCACCGCGGCCGAAACCACGCAGAGCAGGGACAGCGTCACCGTGATGCCGTCGAAGTGAAGCGACCCGGCGACCAGGTCGGCGTTGGTGTCCCACTGCCAGATCAGGCAGCCCGCGGTCACCGCGAGGGTGAGCAGCGCCAGGGCGGACCCGAACCGCTTGACCGAATCGAAGACGGCGACCAGCACGAGCACCACCAGCCCGGTGGTGAGAGCGATGATCGGCGAGAGTGCCGCGTAATCGATCGTCGGTGAGTCGAAGATCATTCGCCCGCCTCCGCCTGGCTCAGGGTGACGACCGTGTCGACCGCCGGCTCGGACCCGTGGATGATCAGCTGCGGGCAGAAGGCGAGCACGACGGTGACCAGCACCATCGGCACAATCATCAGTCCGTCACGCAGGGAGATCTCACGCGAGTCCGCTCCGTCCGGCAGCGGATTGTGCAACGTCTGCTGGTACATGCGCAATGCGTAGAACGCGGCGAACGCAATGCCGCTGGTAGCAATGATCGCGATCGCAACGTCGGTCTGGAACAGGCCGTTGATGATGAAGAACTCGCCGATAAAATTGGCGGATCCGGGGATCGCCAGGGTTGCCATCGTCACGATTAGGAAGATCACCGCGAAGACCGGCGCTTTCCTGGCGAGCCCGCCCATGCCGACCAGGTCCTCGCCGCCGAACCGCTCCGCAACCAGGGCGACGATCAGGAAGGCCGGCACCACGACCAGGCCATGGTTGACCATCTGCAGGATCGCGCCTTCGCCGCCCGAGGTGTTGAGCGCGAAGATGCCGGCAGTGATGAAACCGAGCTGGGCGACCGAGGAGAAACCGAGGATCAGACGCAGGTCGGTCTTCGTGAAAGCCATCACCGAGCCGTAGATGATCGAAGCCAGCGCCAGGATGAGCATCGTGGTCTGGAAGAGCTCGGTCGCGTCGGGCATCAGCGGCAAAACGACCCGCAGGAAGCCGTACGCACCCACCTTGGAGAGCACCGCCGAGAAGACGGCGAGGGCCGGAAGCGGTGCGGCGCGGTAGGCGTCCGGCATCCAGCCGTGGAGCGGGAAGGCCGGCATCTTGACCAGGAAGGCGACCGCGAAGAACCAGAAGATCCAGTTCTGCGAGCCGCTCGGCAGACCCTGGGCGGCCAGCTCGGTCATGTTGAAGGTCAGCTCCCCGCCGTCGGCCGAGATCACCGCGAGCGCGATCGCGCCGACCAGCATCAGCAGCGAGCCGATCAGCGTGAAGACGATCATCTTCAGCGTGGCCGATGAAGCCGCGACACCGTCCCGGTCCTTGCCCCAGATTCCGAACAGGAAATAGAACGGCACGATCATCAGGTCGAAGAACAGGACGAAGAGCAGCAGGTCCTGGGAGAGGAACGCGCCGAGCGTCGCCGTCTCACCGGCCAGCAGCATCAGGAAGTAAAGCCCGGGCCGGGCGGTGCCGCGGCTTGCGGTGAAAGCGATCGCCGGAATCCAGGCGGCGGCAGTCAGCAGGACCAGGAAGATCGAGAGACCGTCGATGCCGAGGTTGTAGTCGACCCCGAGGCCGGGGATCCAGGTGACGTCGGTGACGTACTGCATGCCGCCGTCGGGGTCGAAACCGACCAGGACGGCGATGACCAGCGCGAGCGTGGCGGTGGCGCCGGTGCCGGCGATCCAGGCGGCGAAGCGCTGCGGCGCCAGGGCGGCGATCACGCCCGCGAGCAGCGGGATCCAGATGATCAGGCTCAGCATCAGATGCTCCTGATCAGGAAGTAGAGGCCGATGCCGACGATGCCGAAGAGCATCAGCACCGCGTATCCGCGCAGCAGGCCGGACTGCAGGTCACGGACCACTCCGCCGGCCGAACGGATCACGGCGACCGAGTTATTGGTCGCACCGTTGATCACGAATCTCTCGAATATCTCGTTGCAGAAGCGGCCGAAACCCTTGACCGGGTTGACGATCACGAAATCGATGATCTCGTCGAAGTACCACTTGTTGACCAGCAGGGCGTGGACCGGGCCGAACCGGCGCTCGAGCATCCCCGGGATGTTCGGCCGCTTCGCGTAGAGGAACCAGGTGAAGGCGATGCCGGCGACCGAGATCAGTCCCCCTTCACCCAGTCCGATCCACGATTCTTCGGTGGTCGGGTGCATGCCGGCGTAGATCGAATCCTCGAAGGCGGGGTCGAGGAAGTGCGCGATCACGTCGGTGACCCCCGGGATCTGCACGAGGCCGCCGATCAGGGCCAGCACTCCCAGCGCCGCCATGCCGATCTTCATGCCGGGCGCCTGCTCGGCGATGTGGTGGTCCTCGCCGGGGTAGCCGACCTCAACGTCTTCCTTCTCGCCGGTGGCCGGATTCTCCGGCTCGCCGTGTACGACGTGGCCGTTGTCGATCAGGTACTGGGCCTCTTCGCACGGGGGACCGGGCAGGATTCTGAAGATGATCCGGAACGAGTAGATCGCGGTCATGAAGGCGCCGATCATCATGCCGATCGCCATCACCTCGTACATCCCGCCGCGGAACGCGGCGAAATCGATGATCTCGTCCTTCGAGAACCAGCCCGAGGTCAGCGGAAAGCCGGAGAGGGCGAGCGCGCCGATGATCAGCATCAATGCGGTGAACGGCATTGCCTTTCCGAATCCCGTCATCCGGTCTATGTTCTGGCGATTGGCCATCGCCGCAATCACCGAGCCGGCGGCCATGAACAGCAGGGCCTTGAAGAAGGCGTGGGTCATCAGGTGGAAGAGTCCAGCCGAGTACCCGCCGATCGAAACTCCGACGACCATGTAGCCGATCTGGCTCATGGTCGAGTAGGCGATGATCCGCTTCAGGTCGGTGACGACGATCGCGATCGTGCCGGCGACCAGCAAAGTCGTCAGTCCGACCCAGGCAGCGATGTCGGCAGCGGTCAGGCCGAGCTCGAACAGCGGGTGGGAGCGGGCGATCAGGTAGACCCCGGCGGTGACCATGGTCGCCGCGTGGATCAGCGAGGAGACCGGGGTCGGGCCTTCCATCGCATCGGCCAGCCAGGTGTGGAACGGGAGCTGCGCCGATTTGGCGAAGGCGCCGACCAGCAGCAGCAGGCAGATCGCGACGACCTCCCACTGGTTGGTGGAGAAGATCTCGGGCGCCCTCTCAAAGACCGCGCCGTACTCGACGGTGCCGAGTTCGCGGAAGATCAGGATCGCCGCCAGCACCAGTCCGATGTCACCGATCACGTTGATCACAAACGCCTTCATGCCGGCCTTGGTCGCCGTCTCGCGGCGGTACCAGTAGCTGATCAGCGCGTAAGAGGCGAAGCCGACGAAGGCCCAGCCGACGATCAGCAACACGAAGTTGCCGGCGAGGACCAGGAGGAGCATCGAGAAGACGAAGAAGTTGAGGTAGCTGAAGAAGCGGTGGTAACCCTCGTCTGACTGCATGTACGAGTACGAGTAGATGTGGATCAGGGTCGACACCCCGGTGACGACCAGCACCATGAACACCGAAAGCGGATCGACGTAGATACCGAGGTCGATCTGGAAACCGCCGACCGACGCGTACTCCCAGAGGCTCGAAGCGACGTGGCGTGATTCCGAAGGCTCGCCCTGGAGCGCGATCAGCGCGCCGATGCCGCAGAGGAAGGCCGCGGCGATCGCGCCGATGCCGATCGCACCGGCCATCTTCGGCGGGATCTTTCTGAAGGTGAAGCCGATCAGCACCGAGCCGAGCAGCGGGAAGAGCAGGACGAGCCACCCCCAGATTGCGGTGCTCATCCCTTGAGCTCCTTCATGTCGTCGACGTCGAGTGGCAGACGGCGGCGGAACATCGCGACGACCAGGCCGAGTCCGACGACGACCTCGCAGGCGGCGACGACGAGCACGATCATGACCATGACCTGACCGTCCTGGTCACCGAGCATCCGGCTGAAGGCGAGCATCGCCAGCGCACCGGCACTCAGCATCAGTTCGAGACAGAGCAGGATGACGACCGGGTTGCGGCGGATCAGCACACCGATGAACCCGATCGAGAAGAGCATGGCGGAAAGGACGAGGTACCACTCGATTGCCATCAGGCGGCTTCCTTCCCGGCTTTTTTGCGCCCGGCGAGAATGATCGCGGCCACCGCGGCGATCAGCAGAAGTAACGATGCTGCCTCGAAGGCGATCAGGAAGTCCTCGAGCAACAGCTTGCCGATCGCTTCGGGCGTTCCGAAACCGCCCTGGATCTCCTCCGTGCCTTCCGTGCCGAGCGCGGTCAGGGACGAGCCGAGGACCGCAATCGATATCTCGACGAAAAGCGCCACGGCCAGGATCGGCCCGATGATCTTCAGCTGCGGCGAGGTATCGAACATCGGCTCTTCGATCCCGCCGACGTACGCGGCGACGAAGACGTAGATGACCATGACCGCGCCGGCGTAGACGACGATCTGGGCGGCGGCGATGAACTGGGCCCGGAGCAGCAGGAAGATCCCGGCCAGGAAGACGAGGTGAACCACCAGCGCCAGCACGCTGTAAAACGGATTGCGCAGAACGACCACGCCGATCGCGCCGCCGATCGCTCCGATCGCTCCGACAAAGAAGGCGACTTCGGTCACTACTCGCCTTCTCCCCTCAGTGGTGTGCGCTCGATCGGCTCGGCCAGCAGCATCTCCTTGGTGAAGATCAGGTCGCCTCGGTTGTAGTCGGCCATCTCGTAGTCGTGGCCCATCGTGATCGCGTCGAAAGGACAGGCCATCTCGCAGTACCCGCAGAAGATGCAGCGCGAAAGGTTGATCTCGTAGACGGCGGCGTAACGCTCGCCGGCGGAGACCCGCTCGCCGGGAATGTTCTCGGCGGCGACGACCCGGATGCATTCGGCCGGACAGGCGGCGGCGCAGAGCGAACAGCCGACGCACTTCTCGAGGTCGGAATCCTCGAATTTGTGCAGCTTGTGACGGCCGCGAAAACGCGGGTACACCGGCGTCTTCTCTTCCGGGTACTGGATCGTGACCGGAGCGTCGAACAGCCGGCCCATCGTCGTGCGCAGGCCGCGCAGCGTCTCGCCGAAGGCGCGGTAGGCGCCACCCCATCCCCCGGGCTCGGGACCGCGGGGGACGACTTTGATCTCTTCGGGGCGAATGCTCATATGACTACCACCAGAATTGCCGTGACCAGCACGTTGAGGGTTGCGAGGGGAAGCATGATCTTCCAGCCGAAGCTCATCAGCTGGTCGTAACGGAAGCGCGGCAGGGTTGCCCGGATCCAGATGAAGAACCCGGTCAGCAGCATCATCTTGGCAAGCATCCAGATCGGATCGAGCCAGGCCGGCCCCGGACCCATCCAGCCGCCGAGGAACATGGTGGACGCGATGCCGGCGACGATCAGGATCTCCATGTATTCGGCGAACATGAAGGAGCCGAAACGCATGCCGCCGTACTCGGTCTGGTAGCCGGCGACCAGCTCGGCATCTGCCTCGGGCAAGTCGAACGGCACCCGGTTGGTCTCGGCGAAACCGGCGACCATGAAGATCAGGAAGCCGACGATCTGCGGCACGATGAACCAGATGTCGCCCTGCGCCTTGACGATGTCGACCAGAGAAAGGGAACCGGCCATCATCACCACGCCGAGCAGCGAGAGACCCATCGCGATCTCGTAGGAGATCAGCTGCGCGGCCGAGCGCATCGCGCCGAGGAAGCTGTACTTGGACCCCGAAGCCCAGCCGCCGAGCAGCAGGCCGTAGAAAGCGATCGAACTGAACGCGAAGAAGTAAAGGATGCCGATCGGCACGTCGATGCCGTAAAGGCCCCAGCCGCCCTGGACGTCACCGAACGGCAGGATCGCCAGCGTCACGACCGCCGAGAAGATGGTCAGGGCCGGAGCGATCTCGTAGAGGAACGGCACCGCCCCCTTGGGCCGGAAGCTCTGCTTCGACAGCAGCTTGCCGACGTCCGCCAGCGGCTGGACCGCTCCGTACGGCCCGACCCGGTTCGGTCCATACCGCTGCTGGAAGCGGCCGAGCAGCTTCCGCTCCGTGAGCAGGACGACGGGCACGATCGAGAGCATCACGACGAAGATGAGGATCGACTTGACGACCAGGATCCAGGTCGCGTCGACGAAAGTTGTGTCGGCCAGGAGCGCTGTCACTTCGGCTACTGGTCTCCGTCCGTGGCCGAATCACTGCCGGCCATGACTACTTCCAGCGGCGCCGTGGGCTTGCCGATCTCGACCTGCTTCGGCGCACCGTTAGCGAATGCGTTGGCGTTGCCTTCGAGCGTCCCTTCCATCAGGAAGCAGGTTCCTTCAGGCATTGCCCCGCGCACTGCGACATGGGCGGTCACTTCGATGTCACCGGACTTCACACCGACCACATCGCCCCGCGAGAGGCCGAGTCGTTTCGCATCGGCAGCAGAGATCTCAAGACGCTGCGCCGGGATCAGGTAGTTCAAAGCGGGACTCAGGTCCGTGACCGGACTGGCCCACAGATCTCGATAGGTGCCGAGGGTCAGGGTTCCTGCTGCGTTGGCGGCGCTCGGTGAACCATCTCCGGGCCGGCTATCGCCGGGAGTTCCCGGAGATGGTTCCCCGACCGCCTTGATTTCTTCAAAAGCTGATGCCTGTGGCCGCTCCTGCCAGCGGATGCCCCGGCCGCCTATTTCCTTGTCGGTCAGACCTTCGTAAAACGGGACTGCCCTGGTGATTGCTTCGAGGGCCTGGGGTCCTGAGTGGATATCGGTTTCGTGGTCGAGGGCGGCGGCCAGTTCCGCGAGGACCAGCCAGCCCGGGCGGATATCGCCAGGGCGCTCGGCGGAGGGCCGGACCCTCTGGAGACGGCCCTCGGTGTGGGTGACCGTTCCGTCCTTTTCCGCGTGGGACTCGGTCGGGAAGACCACATCGGCGTACTCGGAGGAATCGGTGGCGGTCATCGAGAAGCAGACGACGTGGTCGGCGGCCTCGAGGGCCCGGCGCCATCCTTCTGTGTCCGGGAAGTCGCGGATTGGGTCGACCCCGAAGAGGACGAGTGACTTGACCTCGCCGGACTCGAGGCCGGCGCGGATCTCTTCGACGTCCCGGCCGTTCGTGACCTCGGTCAGCCCGGGTCCGGAGTCTGGCAGGCAGCCGACTTCGCGGAGGCCACGGGCGTTCGAACTGTCGGGGATCTCGATCAGGCCGGAGTCAGCCTTTTGGGCCAGGCCGAGGACTTCGGTCAGCTGGATGAGGTCGTCGATCGCGGCCGGTCCGTCGACCCCGCGCCCGACTCGCTCCCCCCAGATGATCACCGCGTGATCGGCGTTCTTGAGAAGGCCGGCCATGCCGGTGTCTTCGCCGCCCTTGACCGCGGCGACGAGGTCACGGAGGTAAGCCGAGGCTTCGCCGGGCGCGTAACGGTCGACTTCGGTCGCACCGCCATCGAGGGCACTCGGCCGGTCGGTGGCGACGCCGAGCACCGTGCCGTTGCGGCGGACCGCCTTGCGCACGCGCAGATCGAAGGTCGGGGCTGAGTGGATCGGGTCGGTGCCGACTACGAGCACGACGTCGGCCGTGTCGATGTCGACCACAGTCGCCTGGGTGGCGGGGTCGGCCAGCCTGATCCGCGCCGCGCGGTCGGCGTTAGGGGCCTGCCGGCTGTCGATGTCGCTGGAGCCGAGGCCTTCGCGGACCAGGCTCTGGAGGATGAAGCCCTCTTCGTTCGAGGCGTCGCCGACCAGGGCAGCGACCGAGGTGCCCGCGGCGTTGATGCCGGCGGCCGCGATCTCGATCGCTTCGGGCCAGGAAGCCGGAACCGGGTACCCGTCCTCGTAGCGCAGCGGATTCATCACGCGGTCAGGCGAGTACATCATCTGGTAGCCGTAGCGGCCGCGATCGCAGAGCCAGCCGTCGTCGACCGCCTCGTTGTCGCGGGCGAGAACGCGCTTGACCTGCTCGTCACGCACCGTGAAGCTGACGTTGCACTGTCCCGGGCACAGCGTGCAGACGGAGCCGCCCTGCTCGATGTCCCAGGGACGGGCCCGGAAACGATAGGTGTATGAGGTGAGGGCCCCGACCGGGCAGAGCTCGGTGATGTTGCCCGTGAACGGCGCGATGTACGGCTGGTCGTTGAAGGTGCCGATAAAACTGCGGTCGCCGCGTTCGAGGATCTGGAGCTGCCCGTCCTCCGGGACTTCCTGGCTGAAACGCACGCACCGATAACACATGATGCAGCGCTCGCGGTCGATCGCGATCAGCGGCGAGAGCTGGACCGGCTTCTCGAAGTGGCGCTTCTCGTCGACCATGCGGCTGCGGTCGGGGCCCCAGCCCATCGAGATGTCCTGCAGCGGGCACTCGCCGCCCTTGTCGCAGACCGGGCAGTCGAGCGGATGGTTGACCAGCAGGAACTCGACCACTGCGTTCTGGGCTTCCTTGACCTGGTCGGTCTGCGTGTGCACGACCATGCCATCGCGGACCGGGGTCGAACAGGCAGTCTGGAGCTTGGGGATTCCTTCGATCTCGACCAGGCACATGCGGCAGGCGCCGACCGGCTGGCCGAGCTTCGGCTCGTAACAGAAAACCGGGATCTCGATGTCGCCGTACTTGGCCGCGTCGACGAGCATCGCGCCTTCTTCGGCCGCGATCTCACGACCGTCGATCGTCAGGGTGATCGGGTTGGACTTCGCTTTGGCCATCAGTGCTCGCTCACTTCCTGGGCGCCGCGGGGAAGCGAGCGCCCGACGAGCCGCTCGCGCTCGATCTCCTTCGGACTGGTGCCGCCCGGGCCGGGATCCTCACCGTCGAACGCGGAACCGTCGGCCTGGCCCTCCCGCCCGTGTTCGGCCGGGAGTCCGGATATCGCCGCGCTCGCGATCACTTCTTCGAACTCATCGCGGAACTTGTTGACCATCGCGCTGACCGGCATCGCCATCGAATCGCCGAGGACGCAGAGGCAATGCCCCATGATGTTGTTCTGGACCGAAGAGATGATGTCGAGATCCATCGGCGTCGCTTCGCCGCGGACCACGCGTTCGAGCATCTTCACGGTCCAGTTGGTGCCCTCGCGGCAGGGGGTGCATTTGCCGCAGGACTCATGGTGGTAGAAGCGGGCCGTGCGCAGCGCCATATGGGGGATCGAAACGCTGTCGTCGGCGACGATGATCGAGCCCGAGCCGAGCATCGAACCGGCTTCGGCCATCGCTTCGAAGCTGTACGGCAGGTCGAGGTCCTTCGGTTCCAGTACCGGCGACGAAGACCCGCCTGGGTAGAAGGCCTTGATCTCGTGTCCGTCGGGCGGGCCACCGGCAAGGCCGTAGATCAGGTCGCGGGTCTTGACGCCGAGCTCGACTTCGTAGTTGCCGGGGCGCTTGACGCAGCCGGAGATCGAGACGACCTTGGTGCCCGGGGACTGCTCGGTGCCGAAGCTCTTGAACCAGTCGGCGCCGTTGGCGATGACGTGAGGCACGTTGGAGAGCGTCTCCACGTTGTTGATCAGGGTCGGGCCGCCGTAGAGGCCCTGGACCGCCGGGAACGGCGGCTTGAGGCGCGGGTTGCCACGCTTGCCTTCAAGTGCGTCGAGCAGCGCGGTCTCTTCGCCGCAGATGTACGCGCCGGCCCCGCGGTGGACGACCAGTTCAAGGTCGTGACCGGAACCGAGGATGTTCTTACCGAGGTATCCGGCGGCGTACGCCTCGGCGACGGCCTCGTCGAGGATGTCGCCCTGCTTGTCGTACTCCCCGCGGATGAAGATGAAGGCGTGGCCGATGTCACCGGCGAGACTGGCGATCGCGATGCCCTCGATCAGCTGGTGCGGGTTGCGCTGCATCAGTTCGCGGTCCTTGAAGGCCCCGGGTTCGGACTCGTCCGCGTTGCAGCAGAGATACTTGGCCTGGTCGCCGTGGGGCAGGAAGGAGACCTTCTTGCCCATCGGGAATCCGGCGCCACCCCGGCCCCGCAGGCCGGACTCCTCGAGCTGGTCGACCATCCAGTCGATCTCCAGTTCCTTGTAAGCATGCTCCTGGGTCGCGTAGCCGCCGTAGGACTTGTAGGTCTCGAGCTTCAAGAGGTCGGGGTCGCCGGCGTGGCGCAGCAGGATCCGGGTCTCGGTGATCGGGGAGGTGCCGGTTTCAGGACTCACTGATTCGGTCCTTTCAGGCTGGAGGTCTTTTCGTTTTCGGGGTCGGTATCCCCGCCCGGCAACGGCCGGGCGGCGAGCGACTTCGAAGGCAGCACGTCAGAGCCGTCACGCAGCTGATCGATGATCGTCTTCGCGTCGGAATCCTCGAGCGGTCCGAAGTAACGCTCGTTGACCGAGACCATCGGTGCCATGTCGCAGGCACCGAGACACTCGAAACCGGAAACCATCACGTCGCCGTCGGCCGAAAGCGTTCCACCGTGGCCGGCTTCGGCGCGATCGGCGCCGGACGCTTCGCAGAAGGCGTCGAGCAGCTCGTCGCCGCCGCGCATCCAGCAGGAGATGTTGGTGCAGACGAGCACCTGGCTGGTGCCCGAGGGCTCGAGGCGCAGGAGGTCGTAGAACGAGGCGACCGATTCGAGATAGGCCGGGGTCACCTTCATGACCGCGGCGGCCTGGAGGATGCCTTCCGGCGTGCACCAGCCGTACTTCCGCTGGACTGCCCAGAGTGCGGGGATCGAAGCCGACTTGTGGCCTTCTTTCGAATCCTTGTCCGGGTAACGGTCCATCAGGGTCTCGATCTGCTCCTGCAGGTCCCGGGGGCAATCGACGTCCGAGAGTTCCGGGATCTGCTCCGGCTCGCCTAGCTGCTGCCGGCCGGTGGTGTTCGCTTCGTCGACCGGCAGCTCCAGTCCCACGAAGTCTTCGAGGGGCGAGTATTTATCCATGGTTCACCGGTCGATCCCGCCGAGGATCGGGTCGAGCATGGCCAGCGTCTGGATCAGGTCGGCGACGTACTCGCCGATCGCCATGTCGCGCAATGCCTGCAGGTTGACGAAGGAGGGTTCGCGGAAATGGACCCGCGCCGGCTTCGAAGAGCCATCGGCGAGGATGAAGCAGCCGAGCTCGCCACGGGGCGACTCGACCGGGTTGTAAACCTCGCCCGGGGGGACGCGGAACCCTTCGGTCACCAGCTTGAAGTGGTGGATCAGCGATTCCATCGAGGTCGAAAGCTCGGCCCTCGGTGGCAGGACGTACTTGCGGTCGTCCGCGATCCAGGGGCCTTCCGGCATGCCGTCGAGGCACTGTTCGATGATCTTCAGCGACTCGCGCATCTCGGTCAGCCGGACGCGGTACCGGTCGTAGCCGTCGCCGACCGTGCCGACGGGGATGTCGAAGTCGAGTTCGTCGTAAGTGAGGTAGTCCTCTTCCTTACGCAGGTCCCAAGGCTCGCCCGACGCCCGCAGCAGCGGACCGGTGACTCCGAGGTCGAGCAGCCGCTCGCGGTCGACGATGCCGATGTTCTTGGTCCGCATCAGGAAGATCTCGTTGCGGTCGAGCAACGCCTCGTACTGGTCGATGCCCGTGTTGACCGTGACGATCAGGTCGCGGACCTTCTGCTCGAAGCCGGTCGGGATGTCCTCGGCGACGCCGCCGATCTGGAAGTACCGCGTGTGCATTCGCTGGCCGGTCGACATCTCGAAGACGTCGAGCACCCGGTCGCGGTCGCGGAAGCAATAGAAGTAGACGCCCATGGCACCGAGGTCGAGCGCGCTGGTGCCGAGCCAGACGAGGTGCGAATGGAGCCGGTTCAGCTCGAGGTGGAGTACGCGCAGGTACTGGGCCCGCCGGGGGATCTCCAGGCCGATCAGTTTTTCGACCGCGCCGCAGTACGACTCCATGTTGGAGAAATACGCGAGGTAGTCCATCCGCTCGACGAACGGGATGACCTTCCAGTAGTTCATGGTCTCGCAGGACTTCTCGATGCCGGTATGGACGTACCCCACAACGGGTTTCAAGTCCTTTACGACCTCGCCCTGCAGCTCGACCATGAGCCGCAGCACGCCGTGGGTCGCCGGATGGTGCGGACCCATGTTGACGGTCATCATCTCCTGCTCGGGCTCGAGCTCGATCGTCGCGCCGGGCAGGCGGTCGGCGAGTTCGGCCTTCAGGCCTTCGGCCGTGATCTCCTCGTCACGCAGCTTCTCTTCCAGGCTGGCTTCGCTCACTGCCACCACCCCGGGCTGGCTACTTCGTCCTTCGTGAAGATCACCGGCTCGCCCCCGACCGGGAAGTCCCGGCGCTGCGGCCAGCCGACGTAATCCTCCGGCATCAGGATGCGGCGCATGTCCGGGTGACCGTCGAAGACGATTCCAAAGAAGTCGTAGACCTCACGTTCCTGAAACTCGGCTGTCGGGAACAGTTCCACGCAGCTGTCGATGTGCGGGAGTCCGTCGGAGTTGGTCGCAGGGTCCGGCGAAGGTTGGGTCGCGGCATCCGGTGAAGGTTCTCCAGGCCGGCTGTCGCCGGGAGTTCCTGGAGAACCTTCCCCGGATCCCGCTTCAGACTCGGTTGCCCCTTCAGACTCGCGTGCTTTCTCTATTCCTCCTGTTGCCGCGGGGGCTATTGATGCGGCGATTTCTGGTTCGCTCGTTGGGAGCGGGACGGCCGGATCGGTCAGGAGGGCTTTTATCCTCAGGCGCTCGTAACGCTCGCGGTTGAGCATTTCGTAATGGACCGCGAAGCGGGGGGTGTTCGGTAGGTAGTCGACTCCGTGGACTGATGACAGGAACGTGTACTCCTGGCCCGGGGTTTCCTTGAGCCAGGTGAGCACCTTGATCACTTTTGTCGCGTCGACGATCAAGGACGGCTGATCGCGGTCGTAACTCGTGTCGATCACCGCCCCGGGTTCTTCCTGGTTGACCGCGGCGAGGATCAGTTCCAGTCCGGGTGCGTCAGGCACCGAGAACCTCCCGGGCCTTCTCGTAAGCCTCGAGTGCCTCTTCGGAAGGCTTCGATGCCGGACCACCGCGGGCCCACTCCTCGGTGCCGTGGGCGTTGTAGCGGGAGCGCCAGCCGGGAGTCGGGTTGCCGCGGATCTTTTCCTGGAGCTTGTTGAAGGCATAGAGCAGCGCTTCCGGCCGCGGCGGGCAGCCCGGGACGTGCACGTCGACCGGCATGAACTTGTCAGCACCCTGGACGACGGCGTAGTTCGAGAACATGCCGCCGCTGGAAGAACAGGCGCCCATCGAGATCGCCCACTTCGGCTCGAGCATCTGGTCGTAGATTCGGCGAACGACGGGGGCCATCTTGATCGAAACCCGGCCGGAAAGGATCAGCAGGTCGGCCTGGCGCGGCGACGCCCGGAAGGCTTCGGCACCGAACCGGGCGATGTCGTAACGCGGCGAGACGGTCGACATCATCTCGATCGCGCAGCAGGCGAGTCCGAAGGTCGCCGGGAAGATCGAATTGGCGCGGGCCGTGTTCAGCACCTTCTCGAGCGTCGAGGTGGCTACCCGTTCTTCGACGTACGCATCGAGGTCGGCGCCTTCGAGATCACCGCGCAGCAGGTCGCGGGCCCGCAGCTGCCTGGCCCGCAGGTCCGCGGGCGTCTTTGGCTGCTCCAGCGAGGAATGGGCCCTCAGCTTCTGGCGTTCTATCTCCAATCGAGTGCCCCTTTGCGCCATACGTAGACCAGCGCGACGAAGAGAAGCGCCACGAACAGGATCACTTCGATGAGGACGAAGACCGAATCGGCCGAGTTGAGGATCGCCCCGACCGGATAGAGGAAGACGACCTCGATGTCGAAGAGGATGAAGAGCATGGCGATCAGGTAGAAGCTGACCCCGAACCGGAAGGTCTTCGAGATCTCGGAAGGCAGGCCGCACTCGTACGGGTCGGACTGGCGAATACCGGCCGAGGTGGTCGGATCCTTGACCCGCTTCGGGCCGAGCAGGAGGTTAAGGGTCGCGAAAGCCCCTCCGACGAGAATGCCGAGAGATGCGAAGACGAGAACTGGGAGGTACTGGTGGAGCAAGTGTCGGTCCTTAGGGTCTCGCCGCCTGTCTTCCGCGCGAAGGCGTGGAAACAGACGTCAGGACCCGATGGTTTAGTGGAACTAGGGTTGTCCCCCTGAGGAAAGGTTTATACACCTACTCTCACCTACTTTGTATCAAGTTGCTACATAGTGATTTTTCGCATATACAAGCCGAAATCCGACTCCCTTAGGCGGGATTGACCGTGTCTTCGTCGTACTTGGCGCTGGGCCTCGCCGTAATCGCCGTAAACCTCGCCGCGGGCATCACCGGCGGCGTCGCCTGGCTGCGGCACCGTCTCGCGATCACCTTCTGGTACTTGCTGCGGGTCGCCCAGGTCACGACCCTCCTCTTCGTCCTGTTCGAGACGGTCCTCTACTTCAGCGGCCACCGCGCCGACGACGGGCTCCACTACCTGTACCTCATTCTTCCTGTCGTCGCCTCCTTCCTCGCCGAAGGGATGCGCGGGGCGTCGGCGAGTCAGGAACTGGGAGAGACGGACTTCAAAACCTTTCCCGAGGAAAAGCAGCAGCAGGTGGCGATGCTGATCGTCCGGCGAGAGACCGGGGTAATGACCGTCGCCTGCTTCGTGATCGCTTTCCTGATCTGGCGAGCGATAATTACCGACGCCGGTCTCTTCTAGAAAAGGAGTCCGGGTCGGTTTCGCCCGCGGCTCGGCGGCGAAACCGACCCGGACCAGGATCAGAGGTTCTTGATGGCTTCCTCGATTGAGGTGCTGCCGGAGCTGGCCTGGAACGTTTTGCCGATCGTGTTGTCCGACCGCAGGGTCTCGGCGAGGAGGCCGGCCACGTCGCTACGGGGGATCTCTGAATTCTCGACCTCGTCCCCGAGGCTGACGCAGCGGGAGCCGCCTTCATTGGTCAGCTGGACCGGCCGGATGATCGTGTAGTCGAGACCACTCTCGGCGAGATCCCGGTCGGCCCTGCCTTTTGCCCGCAGGTAGACGTCGAAGGCTTCTTCGCCCTCGTGGTCGGGGTCCGCTCCGGTCGAGCTGATGATCACGTAACGGTCGGTCCCGGTCCGCTTCGCCGCTTCGATCAGCTTGACCGCGCCCATGTGGTCGACCGATTCCTTACGCTCGGGTCCGCTGTCCGGACCGGCACCGGCAGCGAACACCACCGCGTCGACGTCGGTGAACACCAGATCGACTTCCTCATCGGTGGTCGCCTCGAGATCGAGGACCACCGGAGCACCTCCGGCATTCTTGACGTCATTGGCATGGTCGATGTTCCGGATCAAAGCCCGCACCTGATCACCACGCTCATTGAGGAGGTCAGTCAATTCGAGGGCGATTTGGCCGTGCCCACCGGCGATCAGTACGTGCATGGAATCAGGGTATCGGTCTGCCTCGGGGCGGGCAAGAACGGAGCCAGGAGAACGTCTCGCTGCGCTTTGCATCAGGCACCGAATTTCCCAACTAGGAAATTTAGGTGTTTTCGGGTCTGGACTGCCTACCCGTGAGCGATGCGTGGTTGGGCTAGGGCAGGTGGATCAGGCCGATGCTGACCACGGTGACGTCGCCACCGACCTTGGGACGGCCGTCGACCATCTTCGCCTCGATCCGGCTGGCGCGCCCCATTTCGACTCCCTGCTCAACCTCGATCGCGGAGATGTCGAGGCAGTCCTGGAGGTAGGCGACCAGCGGGCCGGCGGCCGATCCAGTGGCCGGGTCTTCGATCCCGGCGAGGTCTTCGCCGAAACAGCGGGCGCGGACCGTTCTTGAGCCGCGCTCGTGGAAGAACGGGTAGAGGTTGAGCGCCGGGCGGTCGTCGATCTGCCGGACCTGGTCGAAGTCCGGGGCACAAGCGGCCAGGGCCTCGGCGCTACCGACCGGCACCAGCAGCGCCGGCAGCCCGGTCGAGACGATCTGCGCGCTCAGGTGCGGGTCCATCTGGTCGGCCTCGAGTCCCAGGGACGCGGCAAGCTGCCCGGCCGGAAAGGTCTCGCCGAACTCTGCGGCAGGCTGGTGAACCGACGCGTGCCAGAGATGTCCCCGGAGCTCGACCTCGACCTGCTGCAGGCCGACCCCGGTCTGCTGGGTGAAACTGGCTGACTCGACCTCGTGCTCGATCGCGTAGGCGACCGCGGTGCCGAGCGAGGGATGTCCGGCGAACGGGATCTCGGCGCTGACCGTCCAGATCCGGTTGCGGTAGTCCGCCCCGGATTCGGTCGGCGCCTGGACGAAGGTGGTCTCGGACAGCCCGGTCTCGCGGGCGTAATCGAGCATCGTCTCGTCAGTGATGCCGTCGGCCTCGAGTACGACCGCAAGGCCGTTGCCGCGCAGCGGCACGTCGGTGAACACATCGAGCCAGACCAGTGGACGGCCCCCGGTGGCGTTCAAAGGTTCTCCGGATCGAGCTGCCGGAAGAGGCCGCCGTGGTAGACCAGCGGTTCGGCCGGCTCGGCCTCGACCTCGATCACGTCACCGGTCAGGATCACGTGGTCGCCCCCGTCGATTACCTCGTGCAGGCCGCAGACGATGTGGGCCGGGCAGCCGGTGATCACCGGCACCTCGAGGTGGCTCCTCCATTCGACCGATTCCCACTTCTCGGCGAGCGGCACCTTGGTCGCGAAGACTTCGGCCGCGGCCCTCTGACCGAGTCCCAGCACGTTGATGCCGAAGCGGCCGGTGCCTTCGACCGCGGTCAGGGTCCGCGACCCACGGTCGAGGCAGACCAGCATCATCATCGGCGCGAGCGACAGGGAACAGACCGCTGAGGCAGTCGCACCTGCGGGCCCATCAGGGCTGAAAGCGGTCACGACAGTCACTCCCGTGGGCAGCAGGCCAACCACCTGGCGGAACTCTTGTGGATCGGGGACGGCCATCAGTTCGCCACAGACAATATGATGCCCTCGCTGTGCGTGCCGTACTGATCACAACCCTCGCCATCGCCGCCGCCTGCGGGCTCTCCGCCTGCGGCTTCGGCGAGAGCGGCATCACGGTCGGGAAGGACGATCCCGAATACCACGGGGCCGAGCTGTTCGCCGCCAACTGCGCCGGTTGCCACACCCTGAGCCCCGCCGGCGCCGAAGGAACCGGCAACCGGGGAACCCGCGTCCAGGGACCGAACCTGGACCAGCGCACCGAAACTTACGAGTCCGCCCTGTTCGTCATCCAGAACGGCGGCTACTCCGGCGCGATCATGCCGCAGAACATCGTCGTCGGTGACGAAGCCGAAGAGGTCGCCCGCTTCGTCGCCGAGTACGCCGGCGAAGACGCCGGCGACGAATAGCCTCCGGCAGGCCATGCTCGACCTGAAACTGATCCGGTCCGAGCCCGATCGGATCAAGGCCGCTCTCGCTCGGCGCGGAGCGGCAGAACGGATAGACGAGCTGCTCGAGCTCGACGCCCGGCGCCGGACCCTTCTCCCCGAAATCGAAGCCGTTCGCGGCGAACGCCGCGCCGCCTCCGACAGGATCGGTGAGGCGAAGAAAGCCGGCGAAGACGCCGCCGATGCGATCACGGCAGTCAAGGAACTGAAGGGCCGGATGGAAACGCTCGAAGGCGAGCTGGCCGAGGTCGAAGAGAAACGGGACCGGATCGCGGTCACGCTGCCCAACATCCCGGCCGACTCGAGTCCCGACGGATTCACCGATGAAGACGCGGTGACGATCCGCGAGGTCGGCGAACCGCCGAAGTTCGATTTCGAGGCACGCGACCACCTCGAACTGGCTTCGGCGAAAGGCATGATCGACATGGAGTCCGCGGCGAAGACTTCCGGTACGCGCTTCGCTTACCTCAAGGGCGACCTGGCAATGCTCGAGTTCTCGCTGGTCCAGTACGCGATGAGCGTGCTCCGCGAAGAAGGCCACGAGCCGGTGATCCCCCCAGTGCTCGTCCGCGAAGAAGCCCTGGTCGGCACCGGCTTCCTGCCAGGCGACCGCGACCAGATCTACGAACTGCCCAAGGACGAGCTGTTCCTGGTCGGCACGGCGGAAGTGCCACTGGCGGCGATGCACCTCGACAGCATCTTCGATGCCGATGAGCTGCCGGTGCGTTACGCCGGTTTTTCGACCTGCTTCCGGCGGGAAGCGGGCGCCGCCGGCCGCGACACCCGCGGCATCTTCCGGGTCCACCAGTTCGACAAGGTCGAGATGTTCTCTTTCGTCGAGCCTTCGATGGCCGGCGAGGAGCACGAGCGCATCCTCGGCATCGAGGAGCGCATCCTGACCGAACTCGGGCTCCCCTACCGGGTGGTCGATGTGGCGGTCGGTGACCTCGGCTCCTCGGCCGCGAAGAAGTTCGATTGCGAAGCCTGGATTCCGAGCCAGAACCGATACCGGGAATTGACCTCGTGCTCGAACACGACCGACTTCCAGGCACGGCGGCTCGCCTGCCGGTACCGCCCCGAGTCCGGCGGCGGGACCGAGTTCGTCAACACCCTGAACGGGACCGCGATCGCGGTCGGCCGGACCCTGATCGCCTTGATGGAAAACCACCAGCGCGAGGATGGTTCGATCGTCCTGCCCGAAGTACTGCGGGCTTTCGGAGCACCTGAAACGATCGGCTGACCATGGAGCCGAGACGGGTCGTCATCTGCGACGACCACGAAATCGTCCGCGAAGCACTCAAGGCGAGGATCAGCCATGCGCCCGGTCTCCAGGTCGCGGGCGAGGCCGTCAACGGGGTCGAAGTGGTGGACCTCACCCTGCGGCTCAGGCCTGACCTGCTGATCATCGACATCGAGATGCCGAAAGCCAACGGCATCAGTGCGATCGAAGCCATCCTGGCCGAGGATCCTGAAATCAGGATCCTGATTTTCACCGCCCACGGGCATTCGAACGTGGTCGACCTCGCCGCCCGGAAAGGCGCCTCGGGCTACCTGCCGAAATCGGCCTCCGCCTCGGAGATCGAGACCGCGGCCGAAGCGGTGCTCTCCGGAGGCACCTACTTCCCCGAGAAACGCGGCACCACCCACGAAGGCAGCGACGAACTCGAGCGCCTGCAGCTCCTTTCACCCCGGGAACGGCAAATTCTCGACCTGCTGGCGAGCGGGATGCGGGCCCACGGGGTCGCCTCCGAGATGGGGATCCAGACCGCCACCGTCTACACCCATGTGCGGAATGTCGTGCTCAAGCTCGAGGTCGATACCCGCACGCAGGCCGTCGCGATCGCGACCAGGTACTCGTTCCTCAACCCGGACCCGGAAACGCCGCCGGTCTGACGGGGCTTACTTCTCGGTGAACTCCAGGGCGCAGCCGTTGATGCAGTAACGGTCGCCGGTCGCGCCGGGGCCGTCCGGGAAGACGTGGCCGAGGTGTGCGTGGCAGTTCTTGCAGACGACTTCGGTCCGCTTCATGCCGAGGGTCCGGTCGGTGTGGAGTTCGACGTGCTCCAGGTTGGCCGGCTCGGTGAAGCTGGGCCAGCCGGTCCCGGAATCGAACTTCGCGTCGGAGCTGAACAGTTCGGTGCCGCAGACGACGCAATTGTACGCTCCGGTCACCTTGTTTTCGTTCAGGGTCGAGGTGAACGGGCGCTCGGTTTTGGCCTTTTGTGTTACTTCGTATGCTTCAGCAGAGAGTTTTTCTCTCAATTCCGAATCAGGCAGGGTGATTTTGGGTTGTTCACTCATATGGCCTCTTCTTTTTCTAAGGAATCCCATTGTGTTCTAAGACGATTTTAGCTGGGTGCGCAAGTGCGCTTGCAGTCTTCATGATGTTCGCGGTCCTGACGGCTCCGGCCGCCTCGGCCCAAGGACTGGTCGCGCCCGTGTCCAAATGCAAGAACGCGAACGGCTTCCGGCATGAAGCCAAAGCCCGCAAATCGATGATCTGCCTGACCAACTGGGCCCGCCACCGCAAAGGCCTCAAGCGCTACAAAGTCAATTCCAGGCTGACCCGCTCGGCGGCCACCAAGGCCTCGGACGTCCTCGACTGCAATGAGTTTTCCCACTCCGCCTGCGGCCGCCCGTTCACCTTCTGGATGGACAAGTATCGCTACACCGCCAAGCCCGGTTGGTCGGCCGGCGAGAACATCGCGTGGGGCAGCGGCAGCTTCGGCTCCAGCCGCGCGATCTTCCGGGCCTGGCTCAATTCACCGGGCCACCGGCGCGCGATCCTGAGCAAGGAATATGTCGAGCTCGGCATCGGGCTCGACCACGGCAAGCTCGACAACGTGACCGGAGCGAGGGTCTGGGTCCAGCACTTCGGCCGCCGCAACTGACCCTAAGGAGCGCAATGGCCGAAGAACCCGAACTCGATGTACTGCTGAAGACCGAGCAGACCTTCCCGCCTACCGCTGAGTTTGCCGCCGAAGCCGCCTTCCGGGATCCCGCTGTCTACGAACTGGCCGCGGCCGACCCCGAGGTCTGGTGGGCCGACTGGGCGGAGCAGCTCGAGTGGATCGAACCCTGGCACCAGGTGCTCGACTGGAGTGACCCGCCGCGGGCCAAGTGGTTCGCCGGTGGCAAGCTGAACGTCTCGGTCAACTGCCTCGACCGGCATGTGCAGGCCGGGAAGGGTGACAAGGTTGCTTTCCACTGGGAGGCCGAGGACGCCGGCGAAACCGGTGAAGCCGGCCGTCTGGGCATCACCTACGACTGGCTGCTCGACCAGACCCAGCGTTTCGCCAACGTGATGAAGGGGCTCGGCATCGGCATGGGGGACGTGTTCGGCATCTACATGCCGATGGTGCCCGAAGCCGCGGTGGCGATGCTCGCCTGCACCCGGATCGGTGCGATTCACAACGTCGTCTTCGGCGGGTTCTCCGCCGAAGCGCTCAAGGAGCGCATGGACGTTTCGGACGCGAAGCTGCTGGTGACCGCCGACGCCAGCATGCGCCGGGGCAAGCCGATGCCGATGAAGGAGTCGATCGAGCCGATCTTCGGCGAACTCGAGGAGATGACAAGCGTGATCGTGCTCGACCGCTGTGGAAGCGACCCGCCAATGACTGAAGGCCGGGACCACTTCTGGGCCGACGCGCTCGCGGCGGCCGATCCGGAATGCCGGCCCGAACCGATGGATGCCGAGGACCCACTGTTCATCCTCTACACCTCCGGTTCTACGGGCAAGCCGAAGGGGATCGAGCACACGACCGGCGGCTACCTGACTCAGGTCGCCGCAACTCACCGGATGGTCTTCGATCTGAAGGAAAGTGATGTCTACTGGTGCGCGGCCGACATCGGCTGGGTCACCGGACACTCCTACATCGTCTACGGGCCGCTGGCCAACGGCGCCACCTCGATCATGTACGAAGGCGCCCCCGACTACCCGGAGAAGGACCGCTGGTGGGAGATCGCCGAGCGTTACGGCGCGACCATCCTCTACACCGCGCCGACCGTGATCCGTTCCTTCATGAAGTGGGGCGAGGAGCTGGTCGAGAGGCACGACCTCTCGAAGCTGCGCCTGCTCGGCTCGGTCGGCGAGCCGATCAACCCGCGGGCCTGGCTCGGGTACCACGAGCACATCGGTGGCGGCCGGTGCCCGATCGTCGACACCTGGTGGCAGACCGAAACCGGCGCGATCATGATCAGCCCGTTGCCGGGCCTGACCACGACCAAGCCCGGCTCGGCGACGATTCCGCTGCCCGGGATCGAAGCGAAGATCCTCGACAGCGAAGGCGAACCGGTGGAAGAAGGCGGCGGCACCCTCGTGATAAGCAAGCCCTGGCCCGCGATGGCTCGGACGCTCTTCAACGAACCCGACCGTTACGTCGAGACCTACTGGGAGCGTTACGGCCCCGAGACCTATCTGGTCGGCGACGCCGCCCGGCGCGACGAAGACGGCTATTTCTGGATCGTCGGCCGGATCGACGACGTGATCAACGTCTCCGGGCACCGACTTTCGACCATGGAGATCGAGTCGGCGCTGGTCTCCCACCCGAGAGTCGCCGAGGCGGCCGTGATCGGTGTGCCCGACGAAGCCACCGGACAGGCGATCGTTGCCTTCGCCACTCCCCAGGACGGCAGCAGCGGAGGTGACGTGTTCACGGCGGAGCTGCGTGACCACGTCGCCGAACGGATCGGCAAGCTGGCCCGGCCGAAGCAGTTCTTCTACGCCGACGACCTGCCGAAGACCCGCTCCGGCAAGATCATGCGCCGCCTGCTCCGTGACATCGCCGACGGCAAGGACCTCGGCGACGTGAGCACGCTGCGTGACCCTTCGGTGGTCGACGAACTGACCGCCCAGGTCGAAGCCTCGAAACAGTCCTAGCTGCCGCCCTGAACCGAAGGCCGGTGTTTCCGCGTCCGTCGATCGGGGGAGGATTCAAAGACCCACCACAGGAATCGAGGTTCGTCTTGGCGGAAACCAAAGAAGCGATCGAGTACGAATCGAACACTGACACCCCGCTGAACCAGACGATTTCACGGCGGATGCTCATGTTCTTCGTCATCGGTGACGTGCTGGGTGCAGGGATCTACGCCCTGGTCGGCGAAGTCGGCGGCAAGACCGGAGGCGCCATCTGGGCCGCCTTCCTGTTCGCCCTCGCCCTGGCGATCTTCACCGCCTTCTCCTACGCGGAGCTGGTCACCAAGTACCCCAAGGCCGCCGGCGCGGCGCTGTACGTCAACAAGGCGTTCAAGGTGCCGTTCGTCTCCTTCATGGTGGCTTTCGCGGTGATGTGCTCGGGGCTGGCATCGGCGGCAACGCTCTCCCGGGCCTTCGGCGGTGACTATCTTTCGGCCTTCGTCAGCTGGGACGCGGTATTGGTCGGGCTGGGGTTCCTGGCGCTGATGAGCCTGATCAACCTGCGCGGCATCAAGGAAAGCATGAGGTTCAACTTCGTCCTCACGCTGATCGAAGTTCTGGGCCTGGTGCTGGTGGTGATCATCGGCGTCGCTTTCCTCACCGATGGCGGCGGCGACCCCGGCCGCGCCCTCGACTTCAAGGCCGACACCGGTGTCTTCTCGGCGATCCTCGCCGGCGCCGGACTGGCCTTCTTCGCCCTGATCGGCTTTGAGGACTCGGTCAACCTGGCCGAAGAGGCGACGAAACCGAAGATCGACTACCCGTGGGCACTGTTCGGCGGTCTGGCCGTGGCTGGAATCATCTACCTGCTGGTCACCGTGATCGCTTCGATGGCCGTGCCGACCGACACCCTCGCCGGATCCGACGGTCCGCTGCTCGAAGTGACTTCACTGGGTCCTCTCAAGGTGAACGACAAGTTCTTCTCGGTGATCGCGCTGTTCGCGCTCGCCAACGGCGCCCTGATCAACATGATCATGGCCTCACGCCTGCTCTACGGCATGGCCCGCGAAGGGATCCTGCCGAAGGTCTTCGCCAAGGTCCACCCGCAGCGGCAGACCCCGTGGGTGGCGATCCTCTTCACTTCGCTGCTGGCTGCCGGCCTGCTGATCACCGGTGAACTCGAAGAACTGGCCGACACCACGGTGCTCCTGCTGCTCGTCGTCTTCGCCGTGGTCAACGTCTGTGTGCTGGTCCTGCGCAAGGACGAGGTCAAAGGTGACTATTTCAAAGCGCCGACGATCATGCCGGTCATCGGCTTCATCGTATCGCTGGCCCTGCTCACCACCAAGGACGCCGACTCGTTCGCCCGGGCCGGGGTGCTGCTGATCATCGGAGCGATCCTCTACCTGATCACCTGGTTCACGCACGGGCGGAAGCAGAAAGAACTCCACACCGAAGAGATGAATTCGATCAACGACCCGCGCTGAGCCGGTCAGCCGGGCCAGGCGAGCAAGCGGCGGATCATCACCGCGAGGTGCAGCGCCAGGGCGGAGTCGCCGTCCTTCAGGTCGACGCCGAGGATCGATTCGATCCGGCTGAGGCGGTGGTAGAGCGACTGCCGCTCGATCCCGAGCACCGCGGCGGCTTCGGTCTTCCGGCCACCGCAGTGAAGGAAGGCCTCGAGGGTCTCGAGCAGGTCCCGGCCTCGGTCGCCGCCGACTTCGAGCAGCGGACCGAGCCGTTCCTGGCTGAACGAAAGGAGTTCGGGGGTCCCACGCATCGAGAGCAACAACTGGCCGACCTCGGTCCGGCTCGAGTCGTGCCAGCCGCGGTGAGGGCCGGCCGCTCCGGCCTCGGCTGCCAGTCTAGAGCGCACCAGCGCCGTTGCCATGTCATCCCAGGAGTCACGCGCTCCGCTGATCGCGAAGGCCACCTGCGAGGGATCGACCTCGTGCCTGACCAGTGCGGCGTGAAACCGGCCGGCCAGCCGTTCACGCGAAGCGATGTCGTCCGGCTCCGAGCCCTTGGTCCCCCGGTCGAGCAGGCCGAGCATCGAATTGCCACGGGAACCGACCAGCGCCGGCCGGTCGGGTTCCGAGAGCGCCCCCCGGATCGGCGCCATCAGGGGCGCCCACGCTTCTTCGAACCCGATGCCTTCGTCGAGGGCATCGTGCCTCCAGACGGCGGCTACCGCGACCAGCTGGCCGTGCCGCCGGGGAAAGCCGAGGGTCGAAGCCCGGCGAGCGGCCGCCAGTGGATCGATCAGGCCGGCCGCGAATTCGAAAAGAAGGTTCCCGCGGGAGCGCGCCCGGAGCTCGTCTTCCTCTCCACCGCGCATCAAACCGAGCCCGACGGCGACCGCTGCCCGTTCCATCGCGATCGGGGTGAAACGGTCGAACTCGTTTTCGGCCTGGATCGCGATCACCCGTCCCCAGGTCCGGCTGCGCACGGTCACCGGCATCGCCAGGGCGCCTTCGGCGTCGCCGGTATCCGGTCCGGACCATTTCAGCCCCGACCAGGAATCGACCACCGCCGCCTCGGTCTGGTCGGTCGAGCTGTACGCGACCAGCTCGTGGCGGGCGTCTTCGAGCACGACCGGATTGCCGATCAGCCGGCTGACTTCGGCCAGGACGACCTCGGCCCCCGCCCCCTCGAGGACGATCGCATCGAGATTGCGGTGGAGTTCTTCGCCACGCCGGGCCAGGGCGTGGCCGGTGGTCAGCAGGCTGCCGTTGACGGCTTCCGAAACTTCGACGAACCGGATCCCGCGACGCAGGGCGACCATCGGGATGCCGCGCCGGTCGGCCTCCTGGACCAGAGGCGCAGGCAGTTCGCGGTGCCAGGCGAATCCGAGCTCGACCGCGATCCCGACCGCCCCCTCCGCGACCAGGTCCCGCACGAACCGGCGCTGGGCGGACGCGTCGGAACCGATCGAGACCCCAGTGGTGAGGATCATCTCGCCACCACGAAGCAGATTGGAGACGTCGGGCACATCGAGGCTGTGCACCCACCTGACTTCGGACCCGAGGCCGGACGATCCGGCGACGAGCTCAGGCAGCCCCGCCTGGATAGTCGGCAGCTCGATGAAGTCTGAAACCGTCAGGGCCTCGGTGCTCATGAACCCGAATCGTCGCAGGTAAGCGTCGAAACGTTACGTATTGCGTCGCTTGCGCTTCTTGCGCTCGATCTGGGGGGCGTCCGGATCGACCTCACCCGGTTCGTCGGCCAGCTCTTCGGCGGTGCCTTCGATCACGTCGTCATTCTCTTTTGGAGGGCTGCCCGGTGGTGGCCACGGCATGGCCTCACCCGCCGGCCAGGCCGGTGGACGGCCGCCCGGCACGAAGCCGGCGATGAGTAGTCCGGCGTAGATGAACCAGAGGAGAGTGAACTGCGGGAAAAGGATCGAAACAGCACCCAGCGCCATGCCGAGGGAGCCCCAGAACCGGCCGATCAGACCGACCCGCATCGTCCAGAGCGCGACGTAGACGATCGAGATAGTGAAACCGAGCGCCCCGGCCAGCCCGAGGCCGACCGTGATGCCTCTGGTCGGAGCATCCGTCTGGAAGTCCGTGGCCGTGTCGTCGGCACAGTCGGTCGCGATGTCTTCGCTCGACTTTTCGTCGCTGCTCCCGGTCTTGCCGGTGCTCCCGGTCGCACCGGCGTCGCCGGCCTCATTGGCATCTTCCGGAGCGGTGGCTCCGAGGGCGGAACTGTCGTTGTCGGCGTTCTCCTTGTTGATGCAGGCCTCGACCGGTGCCGCGCTCTTCTCCTTGAAGTCGGTGGCAGCCTGAAGGTTGGAAACGGCATTCGTGATCGCGGCGCCGCCGAGGAAGATCGGAGCCACGATGATCACACCGATCAGCCCCGTTTTCACCCGCTCGCTGCGGGCGGAGGCGGCCTTGAACAGGTAGACCAGTGGTGCGAGCAGCAGAATGTAACCCGTGGCCTGAAGAAGGTTGACCAGAATCAGTGCGCTTCGATTCGCGTCCACGTTGCCGAGGAACTCTGCGGCGCCGTCCCCAGTCGGAATCTGCGAGGCGGAGAACACGTAGGAGACCGCGATCAGCGCTACCCCCAGAACCGAAAGGATCCCGACAGGAAGCGCCCAGCGGCGCTCGCGCTCGAGTATCTCTGCTTTGTGGTTCATTGCTCGTCAGTCTCCTCATCGCGAATCGGGTAGTACTCGTAGTCGGTGGGCTCGGCGATTCGCGACAGACGCTCGCCGGCCGCGAGGATCAGGTCGAGCAGCGGTGAGGCGGCCGATATGGCGCTCTCGAAGTGGCTGCGGGTGGCCTGCTGACCGGGCTCGAGCTCGGTCACGCGAGCGCTCTCTCGCTGAATTCAAAAAGGGTCATCGCTCATTACGCTACAAGGACTGTGCCTTCCCACGATCTCCCGCGAGTCCCCCTTGAAGCCGGCGCCGGCCCCGACAATCCGCCTTGCCCGGCCTGCGGCGAGCCGCTCTTCCCCTGGGTCGGGTTGCCGGTCGGTACCGGCATGGCCCACCGCTGTGAAGCTTGTGGTCTCGGTGTCCTGAGCCGCACCGGCGTCACGGCCGACGCCCTGAAGGACCTCGACCGCGGACGCGGCGACGGCAGTCGCGTGACCTATAGCAACCGCGCTTCCTTGCAGGCGATGATGACCGGCGGCGCCTGGAGCGGCCTCGGCACTGACCGGGCCTACCGGTTCACTCCCGAGTCGTTGCGGCGTCTCGTTTCGAACCGCGACCAGGTGGTAGCCGGATCCCGCTGGAGGCCCGGAGCCGGCATCACCACGATGTGGCAAAGCGGCATGAACATGTTCACCTTCGGCCACAACGTCGCCCTCGGTGCCTTCGGCCGGGCGGTCGAAGTCCCCGCCCGCCGGGGCTGGCAGCGCGGACTCGACGGATTCATCTCCGTCGTCCTCGCCATCCCGGCAATCGTGGTCGCCGTTCCCGCGGAGCTCGTCGGGGCACTGTTTCGCCGCGGCGGGAGCTACGCGGTGAAGTTCGAAGTCCTTTAGCCCAGGAGCTCGACGACCGCGTCCGGGCCGTCCCGCTCGGTGAAAAGGCGGTTTGCTCCCGGGATTCTCGGGGCTACCGCGTTCGCAGCTTCAAGCAGGAGTGGGCTCGTCGACGGTGTGGTCACGACCGTGACCTCTGCCTGGAGGCCGGCGATCCGCGCCGGGTCCATGGGCCAGGCCGGGATGGCCGGCAGTTCGACGAGGAAGGTATGGGCGGCGTTCGGGCCGCGATCGGCCAGGTTGCCGAGTCGGTCGGCTCCGGAACCGAGGGTCGGCAGCTCCCCCGTGAGGAACAGTTCGTAGGCCGCCTCTTCGCCGCCTTCTTCGGCGGCGTGCCTGATCTCTCCGACGTCGGCCGACATGCCTTCGGTGGCCGCGGTGATCAGGGCGAACAGGGGTGGTTCCACCAGAATCACCCGGGACACGGCTTCCGGCTCGGCCAGGGACAGCTCCAGGGCGACGACGGCACCGAATCCGACTCCGAGAGCGATGACCTCTTCGACTCCGAGCTCCTTGAGCACGCCGGCCGCTTCGATCGCCTGTTCGGCGACCGAGGTGCGCAGATACTCACCACTGGGCTCGGAGCGGCCCCAGCCGCGACGGTCATAGGTGATCAGCCGGAGCTGATCCGGAAGGGCGCCGACGGCCGGGTCGAACCAGCCGGAATCGGTTCCGGTGGCGTGGATCAGCAGGACTGCCGGCCCAGTACCCCGGTCGGTGAAGTCGAGGCCGGTCAGCGCAGGCCCTGGCGGGCTTCCCGCACCAGGGTCACAGCCTCGGGGAAGACGACCCGGATCGCGTCACGGACCTGAATCGCCTGCTCGTCGCTGCCGCCGGTGAGCTCGAGCCGGTTGATCGAAGCGACGGTCATGTCGACCGCGAGCTTGATCGCGTTGTCGGCCCAGGCGACCTCCTGTGAGGACTGCATCTGCTCGGCCATTTCCTGCATCCGGGCACGGAGCTCCTCGGGGTCACCGAACATGTCGAATGGAGAACCTTCCATGGGAGAAATGTAACTGTTTCGTCCCTCCGGCTGCAGAATCCGGCACCGGACCAAGCCGAACATGGCTTCATGACGAGCCGGCTGAAATCAGGGAACGGGTCGGCCACGGTCGAGCAGACGGGGATCATCCTGCTGGTCGGCCTGGCCCTGGCCGGGCTGATCGGGTTCCTCACACTTGGCACCGGTGAGCCGCCGGGCCGGGAGCTCGGACAGAGGGTCGCCAACCGGATCGCCTGCGGCCCCCGGGCGCCGGGAACCTGCCGGCAGCCGGCCTCCGTCAGTGCCTACGGCTGGCCCCTCGCCCGGCTGCTTCGTTATTTCGCGCCGGCACCGCTGGCGCGCCCCGGACCGGACGGCGTCAGCCTGGTACCGGTCGACTTCCGATACTGCCAGCAACCGACCTGTGCGGTCCCGGGTACGGCGGACGGGCGACTGACCACGGCCAATCGCCGGGCCACGGCCTTCACGGTCGTCAACGACCGTCGCAGCGGCAACGGGACCGTCGAACTCGTGTACTGGCTGTATCGGCCCGGCCTCGGCTGGGAGGAACTGCGCCGCACGGCCGGCGCCGAAGACGTCGAAGCGGCATCGGGAACCAGGGAGAGGCTGACCGACAACCCGAGGCTGGTCCCACTGGAGATCCTCCCGGGAAGAAACCATTACGAGTTACCACCAGGAGACGAACCGCCGTGGAGGTGGAGAGTGACCCCAAGCCACAACGGACGTTCGGCCTGAACCCAC
>JBBSKC010000009.1:0-40721 GCA_038256675.1 Solirubrobacterales bacterium
CAGCTGGAAGCCGTTCGCCTGGTTCCTCATTGCGCCGGAAAATGCCCCGAACTGAACCCAGCGGGTCAGCAGTTCAGGCGACAGCGGCGGGCTGTTGATCGAGAAAAAGCCCCCGATGTCCGATCCCCAGATGCCGACGCCTGAGAGTCCCATGGTCAGACCGTTCTGGACTGCGGAGCGCAGTCCGTCGAAACCCCAGTCGGTCGAAGGATCACCGCCCCAGACCACCGGCGCGCACTTGGCGGTGCCGGTCCAGCCCGAGCGGATGAAGCGCAGCACCGGCCGCACGTGCTGTCGGGTCTGCTCCCGGGCCGCGCAGTGGTAGTCACGCGGGTACCGGTTGTGGCTGGCCATGCCCGGAGTACCGTCGGCCGCAGTGCTTATCGGGGGCGTGTATTCGCCGAAGTCCTCCATCCAGCCGTCGTAGCCGTCGTCGAGGGCCTCGTCCAGCAAGTCTCCGTACGCATCTCCCGAAGCGGCCGTCGAGAAGTCGAACTGACCGACATGGAATCCGAGGTACCGGTAGTCGTACGGATCGCCGTAGTAGTTCCGGGTCAGCTCCCCGGCTCCTGCCAGTTCGCCGTACACAGGCTGGTAGTCCAGACAGATCATCGGGTTGAAGTAGGTGGTCACGGCCATTCCGGCACCGTGGAAAAGCGAGGTGCGTTCCCGCATCCCGTCGGTGTTGCCGACCTGGTCACCGCACGGCAGGTAGTGGGTGTAGGTCTGGGCGACCGAAGTGGGCACATCATTCGTCTCGAGGGTGTCGATCGTGTTCTGGTCCCCGTCCTTCGACTGGACCCAGGGACCGAGGAACCAGGGCGCCGGGGCCGGTTGGCGACCGGTCGCCTTGCTCATTCGCCGAAGCGCACCGGACGGCTTCGGCCCGGCAAAGAACCGGACCGAAAGCCCCTGGAGGATCGGTGGTTCCGGAGAATCGGCGAGGCCGTCGAGTTCGTTCGTCACTTCGAGGCTCCAGGTGTCCGGGCGGTCGGTGCGCAGGCGGAAGTAACTTGGCAGCGTGTCCTCGATCAGCACCCCGTAGCCGGCAGTCGAGAGCAGCCAAGGCATCGGGTAGTAGGTCGCGTCCTCGGTCGTCCGCATTCCCCACTGCGGCACGAAACTGCTGACCAGCTCGTTCTCGTCCTCGCGGTAAGGACCTTCGCCCACCCAGTTCTCAATTACCTTCCCACTCTGGTCGACCGCGTTCGATCGCTCGCCGAATCCGAGGTAACGCTCCTTCCCCGGCGCGCGGAAGGCCATGCCGATTGCCGAAACGCCGTCGAGGATGCCGATCAGCTTCGCGTGAAGGCGGATCGAGCCTTCGCCGGCCGGGGCGAGCGTCACCGCGAGGTCAAGATCCGGATCGGTGGTGGCGAGCCGGGCCCTCCAGGCACGGCCCTTCCGGCCCGACTTGATCACCCGGGTTGCATGCCGCCATTGACCCGCCACCCGAAATCCGAGCGTCCCGGCTGAACCCCGTCCGAGTCCGGCCCGCTCGCGAAGGACCGCTCGTCCCCGACGATCGGTGAGTGCCATGCGCCATGGCCGCTTCGACACGGAAGCCTTGAGTGAGCCGCTGTCAGCCGCTGGAACTGCCGCCTCGGCCGCGACTCCGGAGAGAAAAAAGAGCAGGCAAATTCCGAGGCCGAGGCCAGCCCGGATCTCCCGTGAAGTTCCCTTCCTGCCCACACCGACAATCTAGCCCTATTCTCCTTGCTTGCCTTCAACCGGTTCCAACCCAGACTCCCGCCGGGTTGCCGTCATCGATATCGGCACCAACTCGACCCGGCTGCTGATCGCCGAAGTCGGCGACGGCCTGGTCACCGAAATCGAACGGCATTCCCGGGTCACCGGCCTCGGCCGTGGCGTCGACCACTCCGGCCAGCTCTCGGCCGAAGGGATCGAGGCCGTCTGCATCACGGTCGGGGAGTACGTGGAGACGATCGAGCGGCTCGGGGTGAACGGCGTCACCGTCCTCGCGACCAGCGCCGTCCGTGACGCCGAGAACGGCTCCGCTTTCGTGGCCGAACTCCGGGAACGGTTTGGCCTCTCCCCCCAGGTGATCGACGGGGACGAAGAAGCCCGTCTGACCTACCTCGGCTGCGTCTCGGAACGCACCGGGGGCGACAACCTGCTGGTCGTCGACATCGGCGGCGGCTCGACCGAGATCATCATCGGCCGCGGGAACGAACCCGATTTCCACACCTCACTTCAGGCGGGGGTCGTCCGGCACACGGAGCGGTTCCTGACCAGCGATCCGCCGGACGCAGGCGAACTGGAGAAGCTCGCGGGCGACATCAAGAAACTGATCGGTGAGACCATCCGCGACCAGGACCTCGGGCCGATCGAAGCGGCGGTCGCCGTGGCCGGCACCCCGACGTCGCTCGCCGCGATCAACCTCGAACTCGATCCCTACGATCCGATCGCGATCGAAGGCCACCGGCTGCCGCTGACCGCGATCCAGTGGTGGCTTTCAAAACTGGCCTCGGTGCCGCTGGCCGAACGCAAGCTCTTTGTAGGCCTGCAACCGGACCGGGCCGGGGCGATCGTCGCCGGCGTCGTGATCCTGATCGAAGTGATGCGGGCGTTCTCGCTCGACGAGATCGAGGTTTCCGAGCACGACATCCTCTACGGCGCCGCGATCCGGGCCGCCGCCTCCACCTAGCCGACTACTCTTTTTCGGCGCGGACCCGAGCCTTCTCTTCCGCGAACTCCTCGTCGGTCAGGGCACCGCTCTTGTGGAGCGCGGCCAGCCGTTCGAGCCGCTCCAGCCTCGTCGCCTCCGGATCCGCCGCGGGTAGCACGGCGGTAGCGGGTTCGGCCCCGGCCTCTTCGCCATTCCCGCCACCTTTGTCACCGCCGAAAGTGGGCAGGTTCTTCGAGATGTCCCGGGGCCGGTTTTTCCAGGCGCTACGGGCCTTGTCCCGGGATTTTTCGAAGAAATCGGAGACCCCGGAGAAGTCGGCCTCGGGGTTCTCCAGCATCAGCTGGCGCCGGAAGAACCAGGTGCCGGCCACGGCCATCGCCACGATCGCGAGCCGCACCAGGAAGCCGCGCTGGTCGCCGGTTCCCATGAGCAGGAAGATCAGGGAGGCAAGACCAAGCAGCGAGAAGACCGCAGCCGGGTAGCGGCCGAAGGGCGCCGACAGGAACCTGCGGGTCGAGGCGGCGGCACTGTTCGGTGAGATCAGCCAGGATCCGGCGATCAGCAGGACCGAGGTCCAGATGATGGTCCACGCGATCGACTTCAGGAGTTCGGTCCCGATGTCGTAGGCCGCGCGGGCCGCCGGCTGGATGTCGGCATCGGCCAGTTCGGGTACGAGGATCCCCCCGACGACCGAACGCAGGATCAGGATCAGGATCGCCGCGACGATCAGCGTGATCGCTATCCAGAGCACTGCCAGCCAGCGGTACCCCGGTGAAAGGTAGACCGCCAGGGTGATCAGGACCAGTACCAGCAGCGACGCGATCAGGGCCGTGCCGTGGATCAGACTGGTCGCCGTCTGGGCGGTGGAGAGCTCGTCTGAATCGACGATTTCGATCTGGCCGACGCTGGCCGGGATGTTTGCGCGGGCCTGATCGCCGAGGCCGACCTGGTCGGCGATCTCGATGATCAGTGGCTGAAGCTCGAGACGGACCTGGCCGCCACTTGTACTCACCACTTTGGAATCGTCCTCGAGGATCGCGATCAGGGTGGCGTGGGCCCTCACGTTCGCTTCTCTCCAGAGATCCTGGATCCGCTGGTCGCTGAGCGCCCGCTTCGCGCCCTCGTCGGCAACTTGCCGGAGCGCTCCCGCGGCCACGCCGGAAAGGTCTTTGGTGTCACCCGGCAGGACCGTCTTCAGTTCCTTGTCGACGTCAACGTTGGCGTACAGTTCGGAGACTGCGTAGTCGGCGACGGCGCCCTGAATCTCAGGGTTCTGGAGCATCTCCAGCGACGTGTCACCCCACTGGTCGGTGTCAAAGACCTGTCGATCCACCCAGGTCGCGAGGATCGCTACCACCGTGACGACGCCGATCAGGATCGTGAGGAAACGAACCCATCCCCGGTGCGGTCTTTCTTCAGCCATCGTTTCCTCCTGGTGACGCTTTCCGATTGTTCGGCCCACGCTTACTGAATCAATAAAATACCCGGAGCGGGATTCGAACCCGCACGCCCCCGAAGGAGCAGCGGCTTTTAAGGCCGCGGCGTCTACCGTTCCGCCACCCGGGCAATAGAATCGTAGAGGCAAACCGATCCATTCAGGTAGCAGGAACTTTTTCTTTAAGAACCGCTACATATGGCCCGGTACCTTGTTGTTGTAGTAGCTGTCCCAGTCAACGAGGAGAAACTTGGAAGCATCAGCTCTCAGTCACGCAGCACGACGCGGCCTTCTGACCCGCAAATCACCCCTGCTCAAGCTCAAGGGTGACGAGCAACTGATTGCGCTTGTCCGGGGCGGAAACTCCGGCGCTTTCGACATCATCGTTGACCGCTATCAGGCACGGCTCCTGGGTTTCTGCCGTCAGATGATCGGTTCGACCGAGGACGCCGAGGACGTGCTCCAGGAAGTCTTCGTCAACGCCTACAAGGCGATGATGGCCGACAACCGCGAGATCAACCTGCGGCCCTGGCTCTACCGGATCGCCCGCAACCGCTCGCTGAACCACCTGCGCAAGCCAAAGGCCGACGCCCACGAATCGATGGACATGGTTCCGATGACCGTCGAAGGCGGAACCGCCGAAAAGGTCCACAACCGCGAAGAATTCCGTCAGCTGCTCAAAGACGTCACCAAGCTCCCCGAAACGCAGCGTGCTGCGCTGCTCCTCCGGGAGATCGACGCACTCTCTTATGAAGAGATCGCCGAAGCGATGGACACCACCGTGCCTTCGGTCAAGTCTCTGCTGGTCCGCGCCCGGATCTCACTGGCCGAAGCCAGCCAGGCGCGGATGCTCACCTGTGGTGAAGTCCGGGTCGAACTCGCCGAAGCCGCTGAAGGCCTGGCCAAGGCCACCGGCCCGGTCCGCCGTCACGTCCGTGACTGCGAAGAATGCTCGGAGTTCCGCAAGCAGTTGCGTTCCGACACCAAAGTCCTGGCAATGCTCGTTCCGGTCGGCCCGCTGCTCGCGCTCAAGGCCGCCCTCGGAGCGAAGCTCGGTTTTGGCGGCAGCGCCGGAGCCGGCACCGCTGCCAGTTCGGCCGGCGGCACCGCAGCAGCCGGAAGCGCCGCCGGAGCTGGTGCGGGTGTCGGCGGAGCCGCCGCGGCCTCGAGTGCCGCGATCGGAGCCGGCAGCGCCGCTTCCGGACTCGGAGCGGTCGGCAGCGCCGTCGGCGTAAAGGCGATCGCCGGCGTCGTCACGGCAGCAGTCCTCACCGCCGGTGCGGTCGAGGTCAAGCAGAAGGTTTCGACCAACCCGGTCAACGAAGGCGTGAACACTCCGGCCAGGACGGCCGCTATCGCGCCGGCCGTCAAACCGGTACCGGTACCCGCAAGGGACACCCAGCCGGTCGAGGTCGCCCAGGTGGAGAAGGCCAGCGTCAACGCCGCTCCGGTAGTAACCGAACCGGTCCCGGTCCCGACCCCGGCCCCGGCCCCGGTCTCGGCCGCCCCGGAATCCCAGCCGACGCCCCCCGCCGCCACCCCGGCAATCGTCGAATCTCACACGGCCACACCGGCCCACGAAACTGACGACGGACTCGTCGGAACCGTCGAGGACGTGCCCTACCAGCCCGAACCTTCGACCAATCCTTCAGTCCCGGCGCCGAGCCAGCCCGTCACCTCGCCGCAGATCCCAGTCAAACCTGCACCGCCGGTCCAAGTCCTGCCGTCGACTCCGGTGCCGTCAACACCGGCGCCCGCTCCTTCGCAGAACCCCGCTCCCCAGTCTGCCGCGCCGCCGCAGGCCCCCGCTCCGCAGAACCCAGCTCCCCAGGAGTAGCGCCCTAGAGCGTCACCGTCTGGCCCGGCTCGAGGACCAGCGCTTCCATGCCGTCGGCGGCGATGTCTTCGCTGAATGCCCCGGTATCGGCCTTGATCGGCGGGAAGGTGTCGTAATGGATCGGGATCACCCGCTTCGCGCCGATCAGCTTGGCCGCGTAGGCAGCGTCCTCACGGTCCATCGTGTAGTGACCGCCGATCGGCAGCATCGCGATGTCGACCGCGTGGCGCTTGCCGATCAGTTCCATGTCGCCGAACAGGCAGGTGTCACCGGCGTCATAGATCGTCAGGCCGCCCATCTTGATGATCAGGCCGGCCGGAGTACCCATCGGAGTGCCCAGTTCGGCACTGAAGGGGCGTTCGTCCGATCCGGGCACGGTGTTGGTGTGCCAGGCGGGCACGAGCTTGATCGAGCCCCAGTCGAAGGTGACTGTGCCCCCGAGGTTGGGATCGCTCACGTTCTCCACGCCCTGCTCCTCGAGCCAGTTGGCGAGTTCGACCATGGCCACGCACTCGGGCTTGGTGCGTTTGGCGACAGCGACCGCGTCGGCCACGTGGTCGGCGTGACCGTGGGTCAGCGCGAGGTGAGTCGCGTCGACGTCTTGCGGTGTGGCTTCGGCCAGCGGATTGTTCGGCGCGAGGAACGGGTCGACCAGCAGCGTGGTGTCGCCGTCGATCAGTTCGAAACAGGAATGGCCGTGATAGCGAATCTCCATGTCTGACTCTCTCTCCTAGTTTTTAGAATCGGAATCTTTTGAAAGTTCAGTTCTAAGTGCCCAGCCGACGGCAACCCCAACCATCATCCCGAGGTGCGTTTCTTCGGAAAGCAGCATGCGGATCGCTTCGAGCCGGGCGTCCTGATCGGGCATCGTCGCCGCCTTGAGCGTCTCTGATTCGTGCGACTGACCGAACCAGCCGCCTTCGCCGAGCGCCGTCACCAGCACGCCCTGGAGGTCGGGGGCGACCGAAGCCACCACCCGTTCGGCGTCGCGGAACGCCTCCGGATCGGAAAGCCGCTCGACGGCAGCTTTAAGTTCAACCTCCGAATAGACGTCGCTCATCGCCGCACCAACGTAGCGGCAAGCCCGGCAAGAGCCCCGATCGCTCCGCCGGCGAGCCCGCTCCAGACGTTGGCCGATTCGACGACGACCGGCAGCAGGAGCACGACCGCGACGCAGACCATCACGCCGATCACGTCCGGTCTCTCTTCTTCGAGTGCCTTGCTCTCGTTCCTGACGATCACGAACCAGGCGGCGATCGCGCCGAGCGCCAGCCCGTTGCCGCCGGCGATGAGTTCGAGCACGCCCCGCTGTTCCTCGATCCCGTAGGCAGCGAACACGCCGAGCGAGCCGCAGGCGACAAGCAGGATCAGCGTCGCGACCGAACCGAGGCGGCGTTCGAGTCCGGGCACGAACATGACGACGGCGAGCGAAACCGCGAAGAGGTAACCGACGCTGAGGTATGCGAAAGGCGCGGTCAGGAACCGCCACCATTCCGAGTCGAAAGGCACCAGCAGCGCCCCGAAGTCCTCGAAGCCTCCGCCGGTCCCGATCCTGATCAGCATTAAGATGGCGGGGACGAGGATCAGTGCGTAGGTCGCCCAGGGCCGGGCATCTGCGGTATCTGCGCGCTCGGCCTGGCGCTCGCGGCGCTTCTCCCGCCTGCTCTTCTTCGCCTCCAGCGCCCCGTCACGGCGTTCGAGCTTCGGCGCCCGCTTGCGGACGCGTGCCCCGCAATAAGGGCACTCGGTTACGTAAGGGCTCACCTCCGCCCCGCATGACTTGCAGACAACTCTGAGTTCGGTCTCGCTCATCGGTTCTACGGCGAGGATATCCGGACTGGGTTGCCGCCCCGCACCGGACCCCTGAATGGCGCGGAGCATTGGCATACTGCCGGTACACCCCGTCTCCGAGGAGGACCGCGAAGTAATGGAAGCAAACAGCCTGACCGAACAGAAGTCCCTTCTAGCGACGCTGCCCCCCGGCAAGAAGGCCCGCCTGCACCGGCTCCTCTTCGAGTTCGGTCCCGGAAACGGCACTTTGATGCTGCTGCCGATCGACCAGGGCATCGAGCACGGTCCGCGCGACTTCTTCCCGAACCCGGCTTCCAAGGACCCCGAGTATCAGTTCCGGCTCGCCGCCGAAGCCGGATACTCGGCGCTTGCCTGCCAGATCGGCATGGCCGAGAAGTACTACCCCGACTATGCCGGATCCGTCCCGCTGATCCTCAAGGTCAATGGCAAGACCGACATCCCGTCCTCGGCCAAGTCCTTCTCTTCCTGTAACTCCTCGGTCGAAGACGGCGTGCGGCTCGGCGCCGACGCCATCGGCTACACGCTGTACGTCGGCTCGCCGCGCCAGGACGAAGACCTCGCCCAGCTGCGCCAGGTGCGCCAGGACTGCGACCGCTTCGGCATGCCGCTGGTCGTCTGGTCCTACCCCCGCGGATCGGACGTGGACGGCAAGGGCGGTCCCAACTCTTTCTACGCGATCGATTACGCCGCGCGCCTCGCTATGGAAATGGGCGCCGACATCGTCAAGCTGAACATGCCGAAGGTCGGCCTCGACACCGACAAGAACGCACCGGCTCCGTACAACGAGATGGAAGTCAGCGCCGACGAGGCGATCCGCCACTGCGTCGAATCGGCCGGCCGTTCGCTGGTCGTGCTCTCGGGTGGCTCGAAGACCGACGACGAGACTGTGCTCGGCCACACCAAGTCGGTTATGAACGCCGGCGGCTCGGGCGTCATCTTCGGCCGGAACGTCTGGCAGCGCGACTGGAACGAGGCGCTGGAGATCGTCGCGCAGATCAAGGAAACCCTCCTGGCGAACGTCAAGCGGACGCCGTAAGAGGTAGCGAGTGATCGCTGGGCTGCGCGACAGAGGTTAGGCTCGCCGACGATCAATGACCTCCCTCGGTGGCGTTCCCGAGGTCAGGCCAGACCATCACTATTGACGCGTTATGTATAGGTCAATATGTGATTTGACTCACACTTCTTCAACGGGCTTGTCGGATGAGCCGACAGGGAAACCCTTTGGCGGTGGGCGATGCTGGGGGTCGAGCAACCTTCAGGTGGCGGCCTGTGAACTTCTGTTTACGAAATGAGCCTCGCAACACGCAATAGCCTTGCTACCGTGTCAGTCGGCTCCTTTGCTTCTCCGGCAAAGTGGGCCATTCGATTATGAGAATGCGCCAGAGCCTAAATCAGTTTGAATCCGCCTTCGAGCAGCAGAAGGTGCTGGAGCAGCGACGCCGTCACCAGCTTCGGCACCGCGCCGCCAACCGATCCCGGCAGCGCCGCGTCTCGCGGAGTCAGCAGCAGGGCAAGGTGCGTTTCAGCGTGCTCGCCGTGAGCCTCACGATGACCGTGGTCGTGGTTACCGTGGCCATGTTCGAGGCGCTGACCTTCTTCATGTCCTAGGGTCTCGCCGCCCTACTTTACCCGCGAAAAACAGGGATCAAGACGTCAGGACCCGCTCCTTGAACCGTCCCTGCGGTCGATCCGGATTCAAGCTCGGGGCTCCTGCGGCCCCTTTTTCATGCTTCCGGTTCGGCCACCGCTTCGACTTCGACCAGCTCGTCCGGTTCTCCCTGGGGCTGACCGGTTCGGTCGGCAATGACTTCCTTGCGGAAAACTTCCACTTCGCGGGGAGCAGTGATTCCGAGGCGGACCTTGTCGCCGGACACGCCAAGCACCATGATCTCGACGTTGTCGCCGATGACGATGCTCTGTTCTCTTTTGCGGGTAAGTACCAGCATCAACACTCCATTCGGAAAACTGACTTGTGATTTTTCTCTATACCCAATAATAGGTACTCGCCGGATCGGCCAATATCCATGTCCTACCGCCTTGACCCGAAGAGAAGCTAAAAGCCCCTGCACGTCCCTGGGCTAACGACGCATGTGCGACCGGGTTCAATACACTCGCAAACGTTCAGATGGCCCGCCGATCACTACGTCCACAGCTCAATCAGATTCGCGCCTGGGTTCGCCAGGGGCGGACCGATGCGTGGATCGCCCACCAGCTCGAGGTAAGTGCCTCCGAATTGCGTGAGTTCCGTCGCCAGCACGATCTGGCCCCCGACGGCGAAGGTGAAAGCACCGGCGAGGTCGACCTGCGGGACGAAATCGAAGCCGAAATCGAAGCGGCCGCCGCCGAAGAAGAGGCCCTGGCCAAAGAGCGCGAAGAAGCCGAAGCCGCCGCACGCGGTCCGGAAGACGATGAACTCGACTCCGGGGAAGACGATGACGGTGAGACCGAGTCCGACGGCGGAGAGGCCGAAGGACGCCCCCGGCGCCGCCGCCGCCGAGGACGCCGAGGACGCCGCACCAGCAACGAACTTGAAGGAACCTTCGACCACGGTGACGAGGGATACGGCCTCTGGCTCGATCCCGCGATCCAGGATGTGCCCGCCTACAGCGAGAGCTGGGCCGGCAACCGCGAAGTCACGGTCACGGTCGAAGAAGACCAGATCGTTATCCGCCGCTCGGAATAGGCGCCGAACTTCCCAACTGGGAAATTCGGCGTTTGCTGCAGTGAAAGGCCTATAAACCCTGAGGAGTGGACTGCCTCAGTCCACTTCAATGCGGCGTCCGCCCGCGAAGTCCGATGCTGATTGCAGGTGGAGCCAGAACGCGGCGTCGACCAGGTCCTGCAAGTCGGACATGCCCGGGTCCACGCCGCCGAGCTGGGCTGCCCAGTCAGTGCCCGCCCCGTAGAGATCGGCGAGTTCACCCGCATTGAAGGTCGCGCCGAGGCGGCGGCGCAACTCCTCACGCACGGGCACGGTGACCTGATCGCCACGCAAGGCTCCGCCGCGCTCGAGCTCACGCAGTCGCTGGATGCCTGCCTCCCATTGGAAGATCGCGTTTTCGAGGGGATACACGGAGAGACGATGCTACCCGGCCCGGAAGCCGGACCGAACTGTTTACCGATGCGGGCTGTTACTGCAACACCGGCAGCGTTTAACATCCGCCTACCGCGTCGAATGGCCACCATCGATTCCCGACCAGCCACAACCACACTTCTTGCCTGCGCCGTGATCGCCGCCTGCCTGACGATGACGTCCACCGCCTCGGCTTCGGTTGAAATCGCCGCGGCCGGTGACATCAGCTGCCCGGCCGATTCCACCCGGAAGAACGCGATCAAACCGGGGCAGCCAGAGCCACACCCGGCCGCCCAGAAATGCAAGGGACACCGGGTGGCCAAGCTGATCAAGGAGGAACGCCCGAAGGCGGTGCTGGCCCTCGGAGACCTGATCCAGGGACAGAAGTCCTACGAAAGCGCATATGGCGATTTCTCCCGCGCCTGGTACTCGGTCCTCGGCAGGCGGATCTTCGCCACGCCGGGCAACCACGACTACTACCGGAACCGCTCCGGCAACTACACCGCTTCCGGCTACTTTCGTTACTGGAATCGGAAGACCAACAAGATCGTGAAGTACGGCAAGCCCTACCTCGGATGGGGCAGCTGGAACGTGGGCCGATGGCACATGATCAACCTGAACTCGAACTGCTTCGCGACCGACTGCTCGTTCAGCAGTCGGCAGCTCCGCTGGCTGCTGAAGGACCTGAAGGCCGACCGCAGGAACCGGAAGACCAAATGCACGCTGGCGTACTTCCACCATCCCCTCTTCTCCGCGGGAGTCCCGCGGGGCCGGAACCCGAAAGGCTCCCTCCTCGTCAACCTGTGGGAGCTGCTTTACCGGTTCCGGACCGACATCGTGATGACCGGTCACCAACACCACTACGAACGATTCCGTCCGCAGAACCCCAGCGGCAGCAAAGACGGGACGGGCATCACCCAGATCATCAGTGGTACTGGCGGCTCTTCGACCTTTCCCGTGGAGGACGAACGGGGCCGCCGGGCCCGGAACTCGGTCGCTTCGTACCGAGGACTCGGCGCGACCTTCCTCAAGCTGGGCAACGGCAAGTACCGCAGCTACTTCCGCGGCCTTGACGGGAAGGTTCGCGACGCAACCCGGGTCAAGCAGTGTCACCGGCCCAATGCGGGCAACAATCGTCGGGCCCAACGCACGAAGCGGTACGTCGCCCTCATGACCAGGCTGGCACGCCTGCGTCGCAGCATCGCGGCGCAAAAGAAGCGTGTCGCCAGGCACAAGTCCTCACCCTCCACCCCGTCGCGGCGCCTGAAGTCGTCCCAGAGGCGACTGCGGCAGACGATCGATCTGCGAAAGCGCGTCCGCGAGAAGACGCTTTACTGACCCCCTGCGGACTCAAGCCCGGGAATAAACTCGTCTTCCGCGCCGATGCCGTCGCAGGTTGCGGGGTCGAGCTCGCCGTCCACCCACCAGACATCGACCGGTCCGGGCTCGCCGATCCGGGTGAGCGCAGGGTCATTCTCGACCCAGCCCTTCTCGGGTGAGCGGATCGGCCGTTCATACTCGTTGAAGTTGAGGTATGGCGACGTGATCAGATACTCGACGTCTGCAGCGTTGAGGGTCTCGATGAACTCGCGACATTCGGGGATCGCCTCGAAGCCACCGGCACCGACCTCCCGGCCGATGTAAGTCACTTCGTTCGAGAGGTCTTCGCCGAAGAAGCCGTACTGCTTGAATCCGGCGGTCGTTCCGGCGAGGCCGATGTGTGAATCGCTCAGACCTTCGACCCAGCGGTACGGTCCGGCAAGTCCCGCCTCCGGTTCGAAGTCGCCGTAGCGCGAGTCCGAGTAGTGGCTGGCGAGGGGCCAGGCGACGCCGGCAGACACCACGGCGATTGCCAGCGCCGACAGCACCAGCGGGGAGCGTCCCCGGAAGCCACCTCGCAGCCGATCGCCGAAGATCCACGCAATACCCGGCAGGCCAACCACGAGCAGCGCAAAGGCGATTCCGAAGTACCGGCCGGAGATGTTGTAGATCGCGTCGGACCGGCTGCCGACCGCGAACAGGATCAGCAGCACTGCGGTCAGCGCATAACGCGGCCTCCGTTGATCGAACCAGGGCAGCAGTGGCACCAGCACAACTGCCATCGCCAGCGCCGGGATCAGGAACCTGAGGTTGATCGCGAACGCGGTCGGCTGGCCTTCGGGGCCGGCCGCACCGAGCGGGGTCACGAGGTAGGCCATGATCGCCAGCAGGGCCGCGAAGCCATGGCCCCTGGTCAACCGGCCGGGGCCCTTCCAGATCAGCGCGACCAATCCGATGATCGCCACCGCGAAGAGCAGAGGCCAAAGTGATCCGAACCCCCGCTCCAGCCCCGGCACCAGGTAGTCACGCCAGACATCGAGGTCAGCCGCGTAGTGAAGAACGTTGAAGTCCGGGCGTCCGACCTGGAGCCGTTCCGGTCCCGGCAGGTTGAACGGCCCGATCGACTCGATCTGCGGTAGTGGATTCCCCGACGCGATCAGGCTGCGCATGTACCAGAACCCGCCTCCGGCCAGCGATGCACCGAACCAGACTCCGGCCGCCCTCCAGCGCCTGCCTTCGACAGTCGCGAAGAGCACCGCGAAGGTGACCATGGCCACCGGCGCGAGGGCCGTCACCTTGGTGCCGGCTGCCAGCCCGGCAGCCAGTCCGGCAATCGCCATCGCCCAGCCCGGGCTGATCCGGCCCCGGCCGTCTTCGGCCGCGGCGCCCCGGTTGATCAGGATCGCGATGACCGCCAGAATCAGAGCGATCGCGACGATGTCGTTCTTGCCGGTTCCCGGCTCGCGGGCGACCAGGGTATGGGTCGCCAAAAGTACAGCGGCGGCGATCATCGTCAGGTGGGGGCGGCCGTAGGGCCGGCCGACGCACCACCCGGCCAGCAAGGCGACTCCAAGCCATCCCATGTTGATGAAGACCGAAAAGAAGTCGTGGCCGGTCAGGGCCATCCCCGCAGCGTGGACGATCTCCGAATTCTGCGGATAGAACCAATTGAGGAAGACGGTCTCGGTGTAATGAAACTGGAGCACCGACCCGGTCTGGAACATGTCCGCCGAGAACGGCAGGTGGTACCAGACGGAATCGAAGTTGGTGATGCCGTGGTCGAGGCTCAGCGAGGTGAACGCGGCCCACTGGGCAACAACGATGCCGGCCACGACCAGGGCGATGACTGTCGCGGCGGTCGAAACAGAGGGGGCCGGCGGGCGAGACTCCGGCATTGCGTCTGCCGGGTAGAGGCGCACCCAGGCGATCAGCGCGAGTAGCAGCGAAGCCGTCACCAGCGCCCATCCGTGAAGCAGGCCGAACAGGCCGAGGGCCTCGGATAGCAGGACCAGCAGGGCCAGGCCGAGGACTACCTCGGCCAGTCGCGCGGGAGCGCCCTCGAATCCGGGGAGGATCCTGGCCCGGATCCGGCAGGCCGTGAAACCAAGTGACATCGCCACCGCTGCGACGAGCAGGAGACCGAAGTAGAAGGAGGCCGGGCTCATCGACTTCTCGACCGCCGAGCGGGCCTCAGGGCTTGATGCCGTTGACCACGTAGGCCTGTTCGCCGGGAACGATCAGCCCCTGCCGGCGGGCCTCCCGGCGGAGGACCGAGTCCCCCTTGACATGCTTTACCCGCCGCTCGAGCTGGGTGTTCTCGGCCTGGACCCGGTGGAATTCCGCCTTGGTCGCACCGGCCTGCCGATAGGTCCTGGCGAGGTCGTAGACCGGGTTGAAATACGAAAACACGAGGATGAAGACAAGCACGACGAACGCGATCCGGCCGAGCCGGTCCCACTGAATCCGGCCTGATCCCGAGTCCGGATTCCGCCTTGCCGCCGGACGACGCCGGGCCGGCCGGGATGAAGCTCTGCCGTTTGCCTGAGCGCGTACTGACACGTCCGACCTTTCCCGGCCGGACGGTCAAATCCTTCAATTCCGGCTCTTGAGGACTGCCGATCCGTCGAAACGGGCGGAATCTCCCAGTTCCTCCTCGATCCGCAGCAGGCGGTTGTACTTGGCGACACGATCGGAACGGGACGGCGCGCCGGTCTTGATCTGACCGGCCCCGGTCGCGACCGCGAGGTCGGCGATGGTCGTATCTTCGGTCTCACCTGAGCGATGCGAGATGACCGTTGAGTAGCCGGCGTCGGCGGCCATCCGGATCGCCTCAAGGGTCTCGGTGAGCGTGCCGATCTGGTTGACCTTGACCAGGATCGAATTGCCCGTGGACGAGTCGATTCCGCGCTTCAGGCGGACCGGGTTGGTCACGAACAGGTCGTCGCCGACCAGTTGCACTTTCTCCCCCAGCTTCTGGGTCAACGTCTTCCAGCCGTCCCAGTCCTCTTCGTCCATCCCGTCCTCGATCGAAACGATCGGGAAACGATCGGCGGCACTGACCCAGTACTCGGCCATCTCTTCGCTACTGAGCGAGCGGTCCTCGTGTTCGAGTCGGTAGACGCCGTTTTCGAAGATCTCGCTGGTCGCCGGGTCGAGGGCGATGAAGACGTCTTTCCCCGGGGTGTATCCGGCCGCCTCGATGCCCTCCATCAGCATTTCCAGCGCGGCTTCGTTGGACGAGAGGTCGGGTGCGAACCCGCCTTCGTCGCCGACCGCGGTGGCGAGTCCGTGGCCGGAGAGAATCTTCTTCAGCGAATGGAAAACCTCCGTGCCGATCCGCAGGCATTCGGAGAAGGTCGAAGCTCCGGCCGGCATAACCATGAATTCCTGAAAATCGACCGAGTTGTCGGCGTGCGAGCCGCCGTTCAGCACGTTCATCATCGGCAGCGGCAGCAGGCTCGGATTCTCCTCGCCGTACAGGTGGGCGAGGTAGGCGTAGAGCGGACGGTCCTCGAGCAGCGCGGCAGCTCGAGCGGCGGCCAGGGATACGCCGAGAATCGCATTCGCTCCCAGCCGGCCCTTGTTGTCGGTGCCGTCGAGGTCGATCATCAGGCGGTCCAGACCGGCCTGATCGGTCACGTCGAAGCCGACCAGCGCCGCGCTGATTTCACCGTTGACGTTCTCGACCGCCCGGCTCACGCCCTTGCCCAGCCAGAGGTCCCCGCCATCGCGCAACTCGACCGCCTCGAACTCGCCGGTCGAAGCGCCCGAAGGCACCGCCGCCCGGCCGACCTGGCCTTCGGCGAGCCCGACTTCGGCTTCGATCGTCGGATTACCCCGTGAATCGAGGATCTGGCGTGCGTGAACGGCTTCGATGGTGCTCATGTGGCGTCCAGTCTATTTGCGGTCGTTCAGTTCCGACGCGCGGCTTTCAGCCTCGGCCCTGAGGGCGAGCTCGGGATCGATGCCCCGGCTCCGGGCCGTTTCGACCGCCTGCCACAAAAGTCGCCCGACTTCGGCTTCGTCACCCTCGCGATCGGGGTTGTCTGCCCCGACGTTGGCGGGCTTCTCGGCCGGATCCAGCTTCCACTGGATCTTGTTCGCGTAAATCAGCGCCGGGATGCCGGGTTTCTTCCAGTCCTTCTCGTCGGTCCTGCCTTCAACCCCGGATTTGATCTCGTCCCATTGCCGGCGAACGTCGTCCGCCGTCTCGATCTCCCTCTCGCCGGCGCCGTCGGGCGGGTAGACGTGGGGGTGGCGCCGGATCAGCTTCTCGGTGAGCTGGGTGGCAACGGCCGCGAGGTCGCCCTCGCCCCTCTCCTCCAGGAGCAGCGAGAGGAAGACGACCTGGAAGAGGACGTCGCCGAGTTCATCACGCATCGCCTCGACATCACCGCTCCGGGCCGCCTCGGCGAGTTCGTAGGCCTCCTCCACCGTGTGCGGCACGATCGAGCGCTCGTCCTGCTCCCGATCCCAGGGGCATTCGACGCGCAAACGGCGCGTCACTTCATCCAGCCGCTCCAGCGCCTGGACGAAGCGGTCCGGCTCCGGCATCCGGTCTACTGGCCTCCGGCAGCGGCGGCCGCGGCGGCGGCCTGTGCCTGGGCGGCGGCGGCAGCGGCGGCGGGATCGCCACCGGCGGCGCCGGCGGCACCAGCGGGTCCGCCCGGAACAGCCCCACCAGCGGCTCCACCGGCAGCCGCGGCGGCTGCCGCAGCGGCAGCGGCCGCATCGTCAGCGGTGCCCGGCGGCACTGGACCCTGGGGCTGACCCGGGGCGGCCGCAGCCTGGCCCGCGGCGGCGCCCGCAGTGTCGGCCGCCGCAGTCCCGCCGGGGGGCATCGGTGTGTTCAGCTTGACCGGTGCCGGACAGGAGAGCGGCTTCTCCGGATCGCCGGCGCCCTTCTCGTAACAGGCGGGATCGGCACCTTCGATGGTTCCGTCGCTTTCGAAGTTGTGGCAGCGGCTGATCAGATACTCCTCCGCACAGAACGTGCGCGAGGTCCACTTGTCGTTGTACTCGGCGACGAAGTCACTCATCGCCTGCTGCTGCGCGGCCGGCAGCAGCTGCTGCTCGATCTGGGCCTTGACTTCGTCGAAGGACTGCTCTTCTTCCGGGGTCACCTTGGTCACCCTGAAGAAGTAGATCTCCGTGGGGGAATTCTCGATCGGGCCTTCGAGCGTGTTCTCCTCGGCACTCATGATCTCCGAGCCGGCGGGATCCGGGAAGGCACCCTCGGTGGCGACGGTGGTTCCGCCCTGTGCCTTGCTTCCGTGGACCGAGTACTCCTTGGCCAGCGCGGCGAAGTTCTTGTCGGAGTCGTCCTTGTCGAGGGCGGCCTCGACCTTGTCGGCATCAGCCTGGTTGCCGGCGATGATCAGCTCGATGTCCCGCGTCTCCGGTTTGGCGAAGGTTTCTTTCTGGGCGTCGTAGTAGTCCTGGAGCTCGTCTTCGGGGACCGTCTTGACGCTAGCGGTGATCGATTCCTCGATCTTGCGGCTCAGGACCTGGAGCTTCACCCGGGAGAGAACTTCTTCCTCGGTGAACCCGCTGTCTTTCAGGAACTTCTGGTAGGCGGCGTCGTCTTCGAACTGGTCCTTGCGGATAGTCGCGAACTCGTTGTCGACCTCACGATCGGTGGCGCTCACGCCGAGGTCGTCGGCCTGGCCGGTCAGCCACGCCTGGTCGAGCAGGTCGTTGAGGGCGGCTTCTCTGACCTGTTCGAACTGTTCGTCGCCCGGCTTGGGCGCGGACTCGAGACCGCCCCGCTTCCAGGTCTGAGCGAAGGTCCGGTCGTAATCGTCCTGGCTGATGTCACCGACACCATCGGGTACGTCCTGGACCAGGGCCACATCACCGGAAGGGACACTCGGCTGCGTAACGCCACCATTGGCGATCGCAATCCCAGCAAAGACGACGACAAAGATCGCCCCGAAAAGAACCAGCCCGAATTTCCGTGCCCCACTCATGCAGTAAACCCTCCTGAAGATAAGTCTTGTAAGTCCTCCACTACGAATTGGAAAGCATATCTACCCGGACGTTCCTACACGCCTCGGCCAGTGCCGAAATGACTTCCAGCCGCACCTCAGGATCATTCTCAACGCGGATTGACACTTCATTCGCCTTCCAGTCGTAGAGGGCCCCCTCAACTCGCTTCCGCAGAGCCTCGGCCGATTCCGAATCGAGTTCGAGGCCGCTCACGGTCAGCCTGGCTCCGCGGAACTGGACGGCTTCCGCGCCTGCCTCGCCGAGGTTGATCCGGGCCGTCTGCAGGGTGAGGAGGTTGTCGACCTCGACCGGCATCGGACCGAAGCGGTCGGTCAGCTCGTCCCGGATCATCCGCAGTTCGCCGGCCCGGCGGGCGCCGGCGATCCGGCGGTGCACATCGATCTTCGCCGCCTCGAACGGGATGTAGGCGACCGGCAGGTAAGCGTCGACGCCGACGTCCAGACGCACCGGCTGGGCGACCTCGTCTGCATCGCTTCGATCCGACATCTCGGCCACGGCCTCGTCGATCAGCTGGCAGTAAAGCTCGAAGCCGACCGCGGCCACGTGTCCGGACTGTTCGTCGCCGAGCAGGTTGCCCGCCCCGCGGATGTCGAGGTCCCGCATCGCGATCTTGAAGCCGGAACCGAGTTCGGTGTGGTCTGCGAGCGTGGCCAGCCGGGTCGACGCTTCGGTGGTGAGGGACTCCTCCGAGGGGTAGAGCAGGTAGGCGAAAGCGCGCTCCCGGGACCGACCGACCCGCCCGCGGATCTGGTACGCCTGGGCCAGCCCGAGGTGGTCTGCCCGCTCCACGATCAGGGTGTTCGCCGCCGGGATGTCGATGCCCGACTCGATGATCGTCGTCGCGACCAGGCAATCGGCCTCGCCGCGCATGAAGGTCAGCATCGCCGCTTCGAGTTGGTTTTCCTCCATCTGGCCGTGGGCGACGCCTACCCGGAGGCCGGGAACGAGGGCCCGCAGTCGCTCGGCGGCTTCGTCGAGGGATTCGACCCGGTTGTGGAGGAAGAAGATCTGGCCGTCACGCGCGACCTCGCGCTTGATTGCCCGCTCGACCAGCGCCTCGTCCCACGGCCCGACGTAGGTGCGCACCGGGCGCCGGCCTTCGGGCGGGGTTTCGATCACGGAAATGTCGCGCAGGCCGGCCATCGACATCTGCAGGGTCCGCGGGATCGGGGTTGCCGACATCGAGAGCACGTCGACCTTGAGCTTCAGCTGGCGGAGCAGTTCCTTCTGCTTCACGCCGAAGCGCTGTTCCTCGTCGACCACGATCAGGCCGAGGTCTTTGGCCCGCACGTCCCGCGAGAGCAGCCGGTGGGTGCCGATCAGGATGTCGACTTCGCCCCTGCCGTACGCGGCGATTACTTCCCTGACCTCGGCCGGCTTGCGCAGGCGACTGACCCCGTCGACCCGGAATGGCAGGTCGGCGAGGCGTTCCCGGAAAGTTCCCAGGTGCTGCTGGGCGAGGATCGTCGTCGGCGCCAGGATCATCACCTGCATGCCGTCAGAGGCCGCCTTGACCGCCGCCCGGATGGCGACCTCGGTCTTGCCGTAACCGACGTCGCCACAAATCAGGCGATCCATCGGCCGCGCCGTCTCCATGTCGGACTTCACCGCCTCGATCGCCTCGATCTGGTCGGCGGTCTCGCGATAGGGGAAAGCCGCCTCGAGCTGCATCTGCCACTCGGAATCGGCCGCGAAAGCGTGACCGCTGCGGGTGCGCCGCTCGGCGTACAGGTTGACCAGGTCACCGGCGATCTCGGCCGCGGCCCGCTGGGCCCGCGCCTTCATGTTCAGCCACTTCTTGCCGCCCAGGGCCGAAAGGGTGGGCGATCCGGCCGAGCCCGCGTAGCGCGAGAGCTTGGCGAACTGGTCGGTGGGAACGTAGACCCGGTCCTCGCCCTTGTATTCGAGGTACAGGTAATCGCGGGTGATCCCGCCGACCTCCCTCGTTTCGAAGCCGGCGAAGCGGGCGACGCCATGGTCCTCGTGGACCACGTAGTCGCCGACCCGGAGGTCGGAGAAGGTCAGGCGGCCCCGGACGCCTTCCGGCGCCCTTGTTTCGTCCCGGCGCCGGCGGTGGAGCAGTCGGCGGAAAGGCACGACCGCGATCTTCATCTCCGGCGAGACGAAGCCCTCGCTGATCCGCGCCTCGGTCAGGGACACTGCCGGGCCGGTGGCCACGCGGCCGCCGTCGAGGATCTTCGCGTCGATCCGGTCCATGCCGTAACGGGTCCGCTCGGCCTCGCCCCGGGACTCGAAGGCGATGACCGTCCGGTAGCCCGAACCGACCAGCTTCTGGATTTCAGCTTCCGCCTCTTTCAGGTTGCGGGCCGGTGTCTCGGCCAGGGTGGCGCGGAACGGCTGCTCTGATGAAACATCGGTCGCACCGTCAACCGGCCGGGAGAAGACGACCGCCGCGCGATCGGCCAGCGGCCCGGCGACGTCTTCGTACAGGTGCTGCGCGTCCGCGGCGTGCATGGCGGTCGTCGCGTCCTCCCAGTGGTCCTTGAGAGCGGGCTCGATCTCCTCCTCGGCGGCGAGGATCACCACCGCGGACTCCGGGATCAGGTCGAGGGGCGCCCGGAAGTGCTCGATCGGCAGGACTTCGGCGAGGTCGGGCTGGGTACCGTCCTCGATCGCTCCGGCGATCGCAAGCTCGGCCAGTTCGCGGTGTTCGACGTCGAGTTCGGCGGCCGGGGCGAGGTCGAGCCGGGTCGCATCGCCGAGCGAGCGCTGGGTGAAGGTCGAAAACCACCGCATCGAATCGATCTCGTCACCGAAGAACTCGACTCGCGCCGCACGGTCCTCGGTAGCGGCGAAAACGTCGAGGATGCCGCCGCGGATCGCGAACTGGCCGCGCTCGGTGACCTGGTCGACCCGCGCGTACCCGGCCGCATCGAGGTCCCGGGCGATCGTCGCCAGTTCGTACTCCTCGCCGATCTCCATCGAGAAGCCGGCCGGCCGGAGCGAAGCGTCCGGGATCGCTTCGGCAAGGGCGATCGCGCTGGCCACGACGACCGCGGGGGTTCGCTCGTCCCGGCCGAAGGAGTCGAGCGCGTCGATCCGCAGTCCGATCAGGTGCGGCGGCGGCGTCACCTGGGACGCATATCCGGTGCCGCGAGACGGGTACGAACGCACCTTGCGGTCCCCGAGGTAGGCGCGGAGCGTCACGGCCAGATCCCGGGCCGAGCGGTCGTCGGGCGTGACGATCAGGGCCGGACGATCCTCGAGCGCCGCATCGTCCTCGAGCAACGCCGCGAGCAAAGCCGGTCGCAGAGCCGCAGAAACCTTCGCTTCGACGCAGTCGCCGCCGTCAGCGGCCACACGAACCCGTCCCGCCAGGGAATTCACCCGGGGGTCGTCAAGGACCAGGTCAATTATCGGTCGAAGGGACAGTCGACCCGGGAGGGTATTGAAAGGCGTCGAGATACGGAAAGTTCGCGACTATCGACCACTTTTCGTATCTCGATGCCTCTTAACTGGCCTTCGTTTAGCTCAGCGCCTTACCCTGCCGCTGGGCTTCTACCTGCCCGCGACCTTCGTTCTCGGAGCGGCCCACTACGTCGTCCCACTTGTGGAGCATCGACTTGATCCTTGCCACTGACTCCGGGTCGTGGCCGGCGATCCGGCCGGCCAGGTCGAGGGCGGCGTTTTCGGTCGCCGCGCCGGGCGAGATCTGGTTGACCAGACCCAGCCGGAAGGCTTCGTCGCACTTGATCACGTTCGAGCTGAGCAGCAGGTACTTGGCGGCAGAGAGGCCGCAGAGGGTGACCAGTCGGGCCGGACCGACCGGCACGCCGAGCGCGGCACCCGGGAATCGCATCTGGAGGTTGGAGCCGCCGATGCGGATGTCGCAGGCGATCGCGACTTCGGCCCCGCCCCCGACCGTGTAACCGTGGCAGGCCGCGATCGTCGGTTTCGGAAACGCCACGACCCCGTCGTAGAGGTCGGCGAAAAGCTGCATGCGCTCGATCCGACCGGCTTCGTCGAGGTCTTCCTTGAGGTCGGCCCCCGCGGAAAAGGCCATGTAGTCGGTCGAGGAGAAAACGAGGACCCTTACGGCCTCGTCCTCGCGGGCGGAAGCGATGTGCGCGTTCAGCTCGTGGAGCATCTCGACGTTGATCGCGTTCAGGACCTTCTCCCGGTTGAACTGGATCAGGGCGACCCCGCGGTCGTCGACTTCATAGATCGTGAGACTCATTCCTGGTCCTCCTCGCCGGGTTCGGCATTCAGTTTTTCGATCAATCTCTCGGTCTCGCCGGCGGCGTCGAGGATCAGGTCCTCAACCTGGTCTTTCGGCTCCGAGAACCGGCCGAGCACATACCCGGCGACCCGCTCGGGGTCGGTCGAATCGGGCCGGTCGACGCCGACCCGGACCCGCCAGAACTCCGGGCTGCCGAAGCCGGCCCTGAGGCTTTTCAGGCCGTTGTGCCCGGCGAGGCCACCTCCGAGGCGGGTGCGAACGTCCCCGAACGGCAGGTCGATCTCGTCGTGGACGACGATCACCCGGTCGAGCGGGACCTTCTTGCTGCCGAGAACAGGCCCGGCCGACTTGCCGGAGTCGTTCATGAACGTCAGCGGGCGGAGCAGCACTACACGCGGTCCACCGGGTCCGGTGCGGCCCTCGGAGATCAGTCCCCGGTACTTCTCCTTCGACCGGGACAGACCCCAGCGGTCGATCAGCGCCTCGACCACCATGAAGCCGGCGTTGTGGCGGCTCCGTTCATACTCGCGTCCGGGGTTTCCGAGTCCAATGACCAGAAAGGGCGCAACCACACCGGGGCTACGCCATCCAAGTCGCACAGCGAAACTGACTTTTATCCCTCATGAGCGAAGCGACTTGGATGCGTCGTCCTGGGACAGGACCTACTCCTCGTCTGAGGAGTCGCCGGAGTCGCCGTCGCCACCACCGTCGCCGGAGTCGCCGCCTTCGCCTTCTTCGGCGCCTTCGGCTCCTTCTTCGCCGACCAGTTCCGGATCGACTTCGACTTCTTCCGGCTCCTCTTCGACGCGCGGCGGCGAGAGGGTGACCAGGGTGACTTCGGAGAGTTCGAAGTCGGTCACGACTTCGAGCTCGCTGGGCACGATCAGGTTTTCGAGGGTCAGCGTGTCGTTGATCTCCATTTCGGAGACGTCGAGCGGGATGCTGTCCGGAATATCGGTCGGCAGCGCTTCCACGGTGACTTCACGGGTGACGTGCTCAAGCACGCCGCCCTGCTTGTTGCCGGGGGCGTCCTCTTCGCCTTCGAGCGCGATCAGGACTTCAGCCTGGATCTTGACGTCGAGTCGGACCTTCTGGAGGTCGAGGTGCTGCAGGTCACCGCGGACCGGGTGGTGCTGCTGCTCCTTGATCACGACCGGGACCGCATCGGAGCCCTCGATCTGGAGGTCGAACAGCGCCTGGCCCGCACCCAGGATTACCCTTGCGTCGCGGCCTTCGACCTGAAAGCTGACGGCCTCGGTTCCCTCGGAGTAGACGACACCGGGAACCTTCCCGTCACGGCGGAGCCGACGGGTGATCCGGGAACCGAATTCGTTGCGGGGCGAGGCGGTGAGGGTTGCGCGTTCTGTTGACATTGGACGGGAAAGCATAGAGAAGCCCGCCGGGTTAAGGCTTGGCGGATGAATGCAAGCCCGTACGCTTGGGACATGACCGACGAATCCAAAATTCCGAAGGGCAGAGTCCGTCGCTCTGCGAAGCTCGGCTCCGTGATTGGCGGTCAGGGTGCCCGATACGCCGGCACCAAGGCCTCGAACCTCGTACGCAGTGGTGATTCGGCCCAGGAGAAGATGGACGAACGGCATGCCGAGACGGCCATGAAAATGGTCGAGGCCCTCGGCCAGATGAAAGGCGCGGCGATGAAGATCGGCCAGTTCGCCTCCTTTATCGACACCGAGTTCATCCCCGAGGAATACCGCGAGACCTACCAGGAGCAACTCGCCAAGTTGCGAACCGACGCCCCTTCGATGCCCTGGGAGGACGTAGCCGAAGTGCTCGATGAGGAATACGAAGGTGTCCCGCTGGACGAAATGTTCACGTCGATCGAGAAGGAGGCCGTCGCCGCCGCCTCGATCGGGCAGGTCCACCGGGCCGTCCTGCTCGACGGTCGGAAGGTGGCGGTGAAAATCCAGTATCCGGGTGTCGCTGAAGCCCTCGAATCGGACCTCAGGAACGCCGGCATGCTGGTCCATCTGGCCCGCGCCCTGGCCCCCGGTCTCGATGCCAAGGAGGTCGTCAAGGAGCTGCGGGAAAGGGTGCTTGAAGAGCTTGACTACGAGTATGAGGCGCAGAACCAGCGCTCGTTCGCGCGCGCGTACCGCGACCATCCCTTCATCTTCGTGCCCGACGTCATCACCCGGCTTTCGCGCCGCCGGGTCCTGGTGACCGAGTTCGTTGAGGGGATGGGCTTCGACGAGATCAAGGAGCTCGACCAGGATCAGAAAAGCCGGTTCGGCGAGATCATCTTCCGCGGCAGCTTCGGTTCGATCTACCACCTGCAGCACTTCAACGCCGACCCCCATCCCGGCAACTACATCTGGATGGACGACGGCCGGGTCGCCTTCATCGACTTCGGCATGACCAAGAAGCTCGACCGGGAGCAGATCGAACTTGAGCAGCGTGCGGTCGATGCGGTGGTCCGGGATGACCCTGACGGACTGCGCGACGCGCTCCACGAACTCGGCTTCATCAAGAAACCTTCGAAACTCGACGCCGAGCACCTGATGAATCACGTCAAGGCGATCGGCGGCTGGTACATGGAGGACGAAGAGATCGAAGTCAACCCGACCCTTGTGATGAAGATGATCGAAGTGACTCACGATCCCCGCTCCGAGTACTTCGACCTGATGCGGCGCGAATCGATCCCGGCGGAGGAGCTGATGGGGCGGCGCATGGAGATCGGGGTGTTCGCCGTGCTCGGCCAGTTGCGGGCGAAACGCAACTGGCACCGCATCATGCGCGAATGGGTTTACGCGGATCCGCCGGCAACCGAGCTGGGCCGGCAGGAATGGGAGTACTTCGAGTCGCGCGGAGTGGAGCAAGTCCCAGGTATTTCCGCGCCACAAGAGTAGGATTCAGCCATGTTCAAACGGATGAAGAGTGGCTGGCAGCTGACCAAGAAGAGCTGGGCGATCCTCAGGGACGAGCCCGGGCTGATCAAGTTCCCGATCGTCGGCGGTTTGATCGCCCTCTTGATCACGATCGTCCTGATCGGTCCCGGCCTCTACCTCTACGAAGACGGCTCCGTAATCCCGGCTGTCGTCCTGATCGCGGTCGGCGTCTACCTCTCCGCCTTCGTCGTCTACTACTTCGCGGTCGGCCTCGCGCACAACGCGGACCGCCAGATGCATGGTGAGAGCGCCGAATTCGGCGACGGCATGAAGCTTGCGAGTTCCCGTATGTCGGCGATCGCCGGATGGGCTTTCGTCGCCACCGTGGTGATGACCATCATCCGGGCCATCCAGGAACGCTTCGGCATCGCCGGGGCGATCGTCGGCGGGCTCGCCGGGGCCGCCTGGGGCGTCCTTTCGTTTCTCGCGGTCCCGGTCATCGCGATGGAGGGCACCGGTCCGATCGGGACCCTCAAGCGCTGCGACAGCCTCGTCAAGAGCGGCTGGGGCGAGCAGATCACCGGCACCATCGCGATCGGCGGCATCGTCTTCCTGGTCGGTTTCCTGCCGGCCGCGCTCTTCATCGGCGCCGGCGTGCTTCTGTTCGCGACGTCCGCGGCCGGCGGAGGCATCCTGATCGCCGTCGGAGTCATCGTCCTGGTGATCGCAGCGCTGATCCAGCAGGCACTCTCGACCATTTTCGGAGTCGCGCTCTACCGTTTCGTGTCCGGCAAACAGGCGGTCGGCGGCTTCACCGAAGAAGAAATGCAGAGCGCCGTGCGAACAAAGAAAGGCAAGCTCGGCAGCGGACCCGGCATGCCCTCAACCTCGTCGACAACGATCTGAATAAAAGGGGTTCCGGGTCGGTCCGTTTTTTACTCTTGGCTGAAGAGTCGCGGGTCGTTCGAGCAGATCCCGTCGGCGCCCAGTGCGACCATCTTGTCGATCAGTTCGCGGTCGTCAACGGTCCACACGTTCAGCTTCACCCCGGCAGCTTGGGTCACTTTGACCAGAGCGGGGGTCACAACGCCATAGAAGGCCCAGATCGCGTCGACCTCCACTCCGAGATTCGGGATGCCTTTGCGCACCAGTTTCGGCAAGCGCCGGCGAACCGAAGCGAGACCGAGCAGCAGCGCCGGCCTCATCCAGACCGGTTTCGACAGCCAGTCCCGGGTGACCTTCGGAACCGTCCAGCCGAGACTGATCTCGGGGGCCAGCTCGCCGATCCGCTTGACCGTCGACGTTTCCATCGTTGAAATCGTGATGCGCTCGGAGATGCCGTGGCCCCGTGCGGCTTCGACGATCTCGTCTTCGCGGCCCGCAAGCTTGATGTCGAGGTTGACGATCACCGTGTCGAGCGGCGGCCGGGTGAAGGCCTCGAGCGCGTCGTAGAGGGTCAGCTCCTCCTTGGCCGCGGCGGCGTGCCAGTCGTGGGCCACGACCAGGGGCGTGCGCTGCTCCGGTGGCAGATCGGGATGGCCGCTCTCGAGCCAGAGCACGTCGAGTTCGACCACGTCAACGCCGACTTCAACCGCTTTTTCGAAAGAGGCAACAGTGTTGCCAGGAACGAGCTTGTCAGCCCCTTTATGCCCTATTCGGGTAAAAGTCAAAAAAGCTGGTTTTCGCCGGCGAAGATCTCGGAGACCGAGTCATCCGTGAAGATCCGCCGGATCGAGTCGCCGAGGGTACCTGCGGTTGTTAGCACGGTGATGTTGTCCGGGGCTCCGCGGCGCAGAGGGATCGTGTCGGTGACCACGATCTTCTCGAGGCCGGACTTCTCGTACGGCAGCCGCTCGAAGGCTGGACCGGAGAACACGCCGTGGGTGGCGCAGGCGATAACGCTCGAGGCACCTTCGTCGAGCACGGTGCGAGCCGCCGCACAGAGCGTGCCGGCAGTGTCGATCATGTCGTCGGAGATGACCGCGATCTTGTCCTTCACGTCGCCGACCACGTAGCCGATCTCGGCGACCTGCTGGGCGGGGCGCTCCTTCTCCATGATCGCCCACTCGGTCCCGATCTTCCGGGCGAAGTTGCGCGCGGCCTTGGCCCGCCCGGCGTCCGGTGACACCACAACCAGGTCTTCGGCGTTGTACTGGTCGGTGAACCACTGGGTCAGCATCGGCATCGCGGTCATGTGGTCCACGGGGATCGTGAAGAAGCCCTGGATCTGGCCGGCGTGGAGGTCCATGGTCAGGACCCGGTCGATGCCGACTGATTCGAGCGTCCGGGCCACGACGCGAGCGGTGATGGGTTCTCGAGGGGCCGATTTCTTGTCCTGGCGCGCATAGCCGAACCACGGCATCACGGCGATGATGCGGTGGGCCGAAGCGCCCTGGGCGGCGTCGGCCATGATCATCAGTTCCATCAGCGCGTCGTTTGGGGTCATGCCGGTCTCTTCGTTGGAGCAGGTCGACTGCACGAGGAATACGTCCGCGCCCCGGATCGACTCTTCGTAGCGCCCGTAGATCTCTCCGTCGGAGAAGGTCTTGAGGGTCACGTCGCCGAGGCTCAACGAGAGCTTCGACGCGATCTTGGAGGCCAGGTCCCGGGAACTGCGCCCGCCGAAGACCATCGCCCGCTTCGAATAGTCGTGCGGGATCGTCGTCGAGTCAGCGGCTGTCGGCTCGGTGATGCTCACGAATCTGGTTCCTCTTCTTTTTCGCGGGCCTTGCGGCGGTCGGCGTACTCTTCGATGGTTCTCTGGTCCCCGCGGCTGACCGCGAGCGACCTCGGGGGCACATTCTCTCTGATTACGGATCCGGCGCCAGTGTAAGCGTCAGCACCGATCTCTACCGGTGCGACCAGCATCGTGTCAACCCCCACCCGCGCCCCGGGACCGACGACGGTCCGGTGTTTGAGCTTTCCGTCGTAGTTGGCGGTGATCGTGCCGGCACCGAGATTGGCGCCTTCGCCGATGTCGGCGTCACCGACGTATGAGAGGTGAGGCACCTTGGCCCCGGTTCCGATTACCGAGTTCTTGATCTCGACGAAGGTCCCCGCCTTGGAGCCGTCCTCGAGCTGCGCTCCCGGCCGCAGGTACGCGAAGGGCCCGACCTGGCAGTCGTCCATCACTTCACAGAGATCCAGGTGAGAATGGAGAATTCGGCTGCCGGTTCCGATCCCGGAGTTGATCACCGTCGAATGCGGACCGATCACGGCACCGGGACCGATCTCGGTAACTCCGCGAAGCGAGGTGCCGGGCTCGATCCGGGCATCGGCCCCGATCGAGACATCGGCGTCGATCCAGGTCGAAGCGGGATCGACGATGGTCACGCCGGCCAGCATGTGGCCTTCGAGGATGCGGTGCCGGGCTTCCGCTTCGACCGCGGCCAGGTCGACCCGGTTGTTGACCCCGAGGTTGACCGCGGTGTCCTCGGCGATGTGGGCCGAAACCCGCTCGCCGCGCCCGCGCATCACCGCGAGAACGTCCGGGAGGTAATACTCGCCCTGGGCGTTGTCGCTGTCGATCTCTTCGAGCGCGGAAGCGAGTGATTCACCGGAGAAGACGTAGGTGCCGGAGTTGATCTCCTTGATTTCCAGATCGGCGGCGGTAGCGTCACCGTCAACCTTTGCCTCGACGATCTTCTCGACCGCGTCGCCGGAGTCGCGGATCACCCGCCCGTAGGCGCCGGGCTCCTCGAGGATCGCGGTCATGACAGTCGCAGACGCCCCGTCGCCCCGATGGGTTGAAAGCAGCTCAGAGATCACCGTCGCCGAAACCAGGGGCACGTCACCCGAGAGCACCAGCACTTCGGAAGATTCGCGGACGATCCCGATGGCCGCGCGGACCGCCCCGCCGGTGCCGTCCGACTCTTGCTGGACGACGGTTTCGACGTCTTCGGGCAAGGCGTCGCCGAGGTCGCGATTGGGTGACACAATCACGGCAACCCTTTCGACTCCGGCCGAGCGGGCGGCGAGGATCGGCCAGGTGATCATCAGCCGGCCACAGACCGGGTGCAGGACCTTGGGCAGACTCGAGCGCATGCGCGTGCCTTCGCCCGCGGCCATGATCAATGCGGTGGTGGAACTGCCAGTCAAACGGTGCTCCTTTTTAGGGTCTCGCCGCCTTTCCTCCGCGCGAAGCGTGGAGAAAGACGTCAGGACCCGATCCTTATCACTGGGTGTCCGACCCGAGCCGCTTCGCCGCGGTACCGATCGTGAGCAGAAGGAACCCGGCGAAGATGAAGTCGATCCCGAGGAGCAGGCCGATCGCCCAGTCCTTGGTGTTCTGGATGTCGGCGATGATGATCAATCCGATGATCAGAGAGAGGACTCCGTTGACGGCGACCCAGCCCGCCCCGCTCTCGCCCCGGCGCATGGCCGCCACGGTGACCTTGACCAGACCCATGAAGATGAAGTAGATCGCGAGCACCGCGGTCAGGAAGCCGACGCTTCCGTCCGTATTGACGAGCAGGATGATCCCCGCGATCAGGGCGACGATGGCCCAGAGGATGCGGACGATCGTGCCCCCGACGTCATGGACCATGAACGCCGACCCGAAGATGAAGAAGGCGGCGATGAGCAGGACCCAGCCGGCGAAGGTCACGACCGCGAGCGAGGCGAACAGCGGGAACAGGATGGCGATCGCACCGAGGATGATCAGCGTGATGCCGACCCCCTTGAACAGACCACTGCTGGCGGCGACCTCGGCGTTGACTTCGCTCTGGGATTCCATGTTCCACACTCTAGCCGCGCCGACGCCGGAAAAACCTGTTGGCACCGACTCTGAAACACGGCGTCCAGATAGAGTCCACGACCTGTTCCGGGGTGGGGTAACCGGCTAACCCACCGGGTTTTGGTCCCGGTAATGGAGGTTCGAGTCCTCCCCCCGGAGCTGATTTCCGTGTACCCCCGTGTTTAGCTGTCTCTGGAGCCGGGTAATCGTGACCAGAGTCGCCTAAGTCATCGGAATGGGTCAAGGGAGCAAGCATGCGCAAGCTGGTCGTAGCGGTAGTCGTCGTTTCAGCAATGGTCTTCGCCGCGAGCGCCGAAGCTGCGATCCCTGAAGTCTTCGACGGCAAGGGCGACATCGCCTGCACCGTCCAGGGCCCCGGCGCCAGCGAAGGCCAGCGCTGGTGCGGCACCGACACCTCGTCGCCGCTCAGCCGCAGCACCGCGACGTCCTTCGACAACGTGCCGATCGACGTCAACGTCGCTTTCCCCGCCGGAGGCGACGGTCCCTTCCCGCTGATGATGATCTTCCACGGTTACGCGGGCAGCAAGTCGACTTTCGCCAGCATGCAGCGCTGGCTCGATCGCGGCTACGCGGTCTTCTCGATGACCGACCGTGGATTCCACGAATCCTGTGGCAGCGTTGCCTCGAGGCTGGTCGCCGGGGCAGCCTGTGACGAGGGCTTCCTGCGCCTGCTCGATACGAGGTTCGAAGTCCGCGACGCCCAGACTTTCGCCGCGCTGCTCGCCGACGAAGGACGAGTCATCCCGAACCGGATCGCGGCGACCGGCGGGTCCTACGGTGGTGGGCTTTCGATGGCCCTCGCGGCACTCAGGAACCGCACGATGCTTCCGAATGGCAGTCTCACTCCGTGGAAGAGCCCGGACGGCAAGGCGATGGAACTCGCCGTGGCCATCCCGAGCATCCCCTGGACCGATCTCGCTTATTCACTGGTGCCGAACGGCGGCACCCTCGATTACGTCAGGGACAACTCGTACAGCGGGCGCTTCGGCGTGATGAAGGAGTCCTGGGTCAACGTGCTCTACACGCTCGGCCTGACGGCCGGCGAGGGCAACTACGCGCTTCCCGGATCCGACGACTCGGCCGACCTGACCGGCTGGAAGGCTCTGCTCGACGCAGGTGAGCCCTACGACGGCAACCCTGCCGCCGTAGCGATCCTCGATGACATAAAGACCCACCACTCCTCCTATTACATCGACCATTCGATAGCGCCGGCGCCGATCCACATCACCTCCGGGTTCACCGATGACCTCTTCCCGGTCGACGAAGCGATCCGGTTCTACAACCGGAGCCGCGCCCAGTACCCGGATACACCGATCGGCCTTTTCTTCGGCCCGAACAGCGGTCACATGCGCGGCATGTCGAAGGCCGACGTGGCTGCCGCGCAGGCCGAGATCGAAAACAGGTGGGTCGACTTCTATCTCAAGGACAGTGGTTCGACACCTCCCGGTGACGTCACCGCCTACCTCCAGACCTGTCCCGCAACGGCCTCGGCCGGAATGCCCGTAAGCGCGAAGGACTGGGCCTCGATCTCTCCCGGGGAGATCCGGGTCCAGAACGCCGGAACGCAGACCGTTGGCGCCAACAGCGGTGACCCGGCGACGGGCGGCCTCTTCAACCCGGCCCCGACCGGCATGGCCTGCACCCCGGCTGTGGGTGCCGAGGAAACCGGAACGGCGAACTACACGCTGCCAGCCGCACCAGCCGGCGGTTACACGATCCTCGGATCCCCGACCGTGACTGCCGGCATCAAGCAGGCGGGCAGCAACTCCCAGATCGCCGCCCGCCTGGTCGACGTCTCGCCCGACGGGGCAACCAAGCTGCTGATCGCCCGTGGTCTCTGGCGCCCGGCCGGCAACGGCACGCAGGTGTTCCAGCTCCACGCCAACGGCTACAAGGTCGAAGAAGGCCATGTGGCGAGGCTCGAGCTCCTGGCCAAGGATGCTTCGTTACCGGCCGGCGGGATCCTCAACTACGGGCGCCCCTCGAACGGTCAGACCGACGCGACCATCACCAACCTGGATCTCCGGGTTCCGGTGGCCGAGAAGCCCGGCGCGCTCGGGGGTCTGGTGACCAAGCCCGCACCGAAGACCCTGCCCGACCGCCCCGGGGTCGCGCTCGCCCCCGGTTACGAAAAAATCGGCTCGTTCCCGGTCACGGGGGTCGTAAAGCGCCTCCAGGTGATCGGCAAGCTCAAGGCGAAAGGCCGGAGGCTGAAAGTGCGGGTTCGCTGTCCGAAGGTCGCGAAACGTTGCCCCGGCACCGCCCTGAACGTACGAAAGGGCAGGAAGTCGATTGGCAACCGCCGCGGCTTCAGGGTCACCAGTGGCAAGGCCAGGACGGTCTCGCTGAAGCTGAACCGCAGGGGTCGCCGACTTCTCTCGAGGAATGGACGCAACCTGAAGCGCTTCCGGGCGAGGGTGACGATCAGCTCGGGCAACCTGAAGAAGCGGGCCGTGAAGCGCACGGTCAGGCGCACCGGTCGGGTGCGCTGACCAAGGCGGCGAGACCCTTGGCCGCAACTTGGCGGCGTGACCCGCGTTCTATAGGGTGGTGACGGGCTCGCAGGCCAGGGATGCGGGCAGCCACGGGAAATAAACCAGGAGGAACCGGAGAGTTCATGCGCAAGCTTGCAGTACTGGTCGCCACATGTGCGGCATTCATAATCGCCCCCGCTTCAGCAAACGCGGTAATCACCGACGTTCTGGATGGGGATCTGACTTGCGGCGTCGTCACGGTGGAGGGCAGCGTCTCTTCCTCCCTCGGTCAGCGCTGGTGCGGCTCGCAGCCCGGCTCGATCACTTCGACGGTCGTTCCTGCCTTGCCGACCGACCGCAGCACCCACAAAACCTTTGACGACGTTCCGCTCGACGTCAACGTCGCTTTCCCGGCCGACCCCAACCCGGCCGCGGACACCGACTGGCCCGTGGTCGGCATGTACCACGGCTACGGTGGCTCCAAGATGAACTTCAACGCGATGCAGCGCTGGCTCGACAAGGGCTACGCCGTCTTCTCGATCACCAACCGTGGCAGCGGTGAGTCGTGCCAGAGCGCTGGCTCGCAATCCGCCGATCCGACCGGTTGCGCCAACGGCTACGTCCACCTGATGGACCCGCGCTTCGAGATCCGCGACGCCCAGAACTTCCTCGGCGAGCTGGTTGACGAAAACGTGATCAGCCCGAACCGGATCGCCGCCACCGGCGGTTCGTACGGCGGCAGCGAGTCGCTGCACTTCGGCGTCCTCAAGAACCGCATGACCAATCCCGACGGCACGCTCTCTCCATGGACGAGCCCGCTCGGAGAGGCCATGAGCACCGCCGTCGCCACGCCGAACATCCCGTGGTCCGACCTGATCCAGGCACTCGCCCCGAACGGCGACACGCTTGACTACCTGAAGGACGGCAGCTACAACGGCAAGTTCGGCATCATGAAAGAGTCCTTCGTCCAAGGCCTTTACGCCTCGGCAAGGGTTGCTCCGATCGGTCAGGACCCCTCGGCCGACCTCGCCGGCTGGTTCGCGCGTTTGAACCAGGGTGAGCCGTACCCCGACGCGACCTCCGACGCGATCACGGAAGAGATCACCCAGCACCACTCGGCTTACTACTCCGACCACAGCCAGGCACCGGCACCGCTTCTGTTGTCGCCCGGCTTCACCGACGACCTCTTCCCGGTCGACGAAGTGATCCGGTATTACAACCGGACCAGGGCGCAGTACCCGAACACTCCGATGAGCATCTTCGCCGGCTCCTTCGGGCATCAGCGCGGGCAGAACCAGGCCAACGTCACCACCGCCCTGCGCAACCTGGAGAACGACTGGGTCGACTATTACCTCAAGGACATCGGCACCCAACCGCCCTCCGACGTCACCGCTTACACGCAGACCTGCCCCAACGGCGACCCGGGCGGCGGGCCGTTCAACGCCACCGACTGGGCGTCGCTGGCCCCGGGCGAACTCGTACTGAAGGACGCCGGCGCCGCGAAGACGATCACCCCCGGCGGCGGCAGCTCGGCGGTCTCGGCGCTGTTCAACCCGCTTGGCCCGGGCAACAATGCCTGCACCACCGCGACTGACGCGGTCGAGTCCGGCTCGGCGACCTACGACCTCGACGCGGCCCCGGCCGGCGGTTACACCGTGCTCGGCTCGGCCACCGTGGTCGCCAAGATCACGGTCGAGAACGGACCGAACTCGCAGATCGCGGCCCGTCTGGTCGACCTCGACGGGGCCGGCAACAAGACGCTGATCTCGCGGGGAACCTGGCGTCCGGATGCTTCCGGCTTCCAGGTCTTCCAGCTCCATCCCGGCGCCTGGAAGGTCGAAGAGGGCCACAAGGTCCGCCTCGAGCTGCTGCCCAAGGATGCCAAGGAGGCAGCGGGTGGCTTCCTCACCAACTACGCCCGTCCGTCCGACGATCAGAAGCCGGTCACGATCGACCAGCTCGAACTGCGGGTCCCGGTGGTTGAAGCCCCGGGCGCGCTGAGCGGACTGGTCAAGGCTCCCGAAAAGAAGGTTCTCCCCGCTCGTGACGGGGCCGAACTGGCCCCCGGTTACGAAGCGATCGGTTCCGAGACGGTCGTCGAGTATGGCAAGCGGGTCGATCCCTGCCCCGCCGGCACGACGGGCACCAGCCCGCCCGACTGCGTCACGGACGCTTGCCCGACCGGTCAGGTCGGCACTCCGCCGGACTGCACCGACAAGCCTGTGGTCGGCCCGCTCAAGATGGTTGCGCGGCCCACGGTCAAGGGCAAGAAGATGCGGGTCAACCTGCTCTGCTCGGCCAAGTTCGACCGCTGCAACAGGGCGACGATCGTAGTCCGGGCCAAGGGCAAGGTCCGCGGCTTCAAGAAGCCGCTCCTGGCCAAGTTCAAGAGGATCACGGTAAACCCGGGCAGGACCAAGCGGACCTACACGAACCTGACCGGCAAGGCCCGGAAGATCTTCAGGAACAAGACGTTCCGGAAGAAGGGCAAGAAGATGGTTCGCCAGGGCGCCAGGAAGGTTCGGGCCAACATCCGGATCAACGGCAAGAAGTACGGGGTACGCACCGTGCTCAGGATCGGCAAGGTCCGGTAGCACAGTGGGCAGAGCCGGCCGCTCATGCGGCCGGTTCGGAACATACTCTCGGCTGCTTCGGGAGACACTGAAGAGGAACCGGAGAGTTCATGCACAAGCTTGCAGTACTGGTTGCCACGTTCGCGGCACTCATCATCGCCCCTACCACGGCCGACGCGGTCATCACCGAAGTCCTGGACGGGGATCTGACCTGCGGCGTCGTGCAGGACAACGCCAGCGTCGACTCCGCCATCGGACAGCGCTGGTGCGGAAGCAAACCCGGCAGCATCACGAACTCCGTGGTGCCGGCCCTGCCGTCCAGCCGGAGCACGCACAAAACCTTCGACGGCGTGCCGCTCGATGTCAACGTCGCTATCCCGCCGGACCCGAATCCGGCCGCCGACACCGACTGGCCAGTGGTCGGCATGTACCACAGCTACGCTGGCAGCAAGGCTAACTTCGAGGACATGCAGCGCTGGCTCGACAAGGGTTACGCGGTCTTCTCGATCACCAACCGCGGCAGCGGCGAATCGTGTCAGAGCTCAGGATCCAAGGCGGCTGACCCGACCGGTTGCGCAAAAGGCTACCTCCACCTGATGGATCCGCGCTTCGAGATTCGCGACGCGCAGAACTTCCTCGGTGAGCTGGTCGACGAAAACGTGATCAACCCGACCCGAATCGCTGCCACCGGCAATTCCTACGGCGGCGGCGAATCAATTTGGTTCGGCGTCCTCAGGAATCGCATGATGAACCCGGACGGCTCGCTGGTTCCCTGGCAGAGCCCGCTGGGTGTTGCCATGAGCACCGCGGTCACCAGACCGAACATCGCCTGGACCGACCTGATTCAGGCGATCGCGCCGAACGGGGATACGCTCGACTACCTCAGGGACGGCAGCTACAGCGGCAAGGTCGGCGTCATGAAGGAATCCCTGGTCCAGTCCCTCTACGTTCAGACGCGGAACGCTCCGATCGGCACGGATCCCGGGGCTGACCTGATGGGTTGGGTCGCCCGCCTGAACGAAGGCGAGCCTTACCCCGATATGGCCTCTGATGCAATGGCCACGGAAATGACCCGGTTCCACTCCCCGTATTACGGCGACCACAGTCAGGCCCCCGCGCCGATGCTGATGTCGGCCGGTTTCACGGACGACCTCTTCCCGGTCGACGAAGTAATCCGTTATTACAACCGGACCCGGGCTCAATTTCCGAACACGCCGCTGAGCATCTTTGCCGGCTCGTTCGGGCATCCACGCGGTCAAGGCCAGACCAATGTCCGGAACGCTCTGCGAAACCTTGAGGAGCAGTGGTTCGACTACTACCTCAAAGACATCGGTGCTCAACCGTCTATGGATGTCACGGCTTACACGCAGACCTGTCAATCAAGCACTGGCGGTGGTCCTTACAACGCCACCGATTGGGCTTCACTGTCGCCGGGCGAGCTGGTCCTGAAGAGCTCGGGCGGTGCCAGGACGATCGCGCCCACCGGTGGTGACCTCGCCGTATCAGCGTTGTTCAACCCGCTAAGCAGCGGCACCACCGCGTGTACCGCGGCGAGCGACACGGTTGAAACCGGCTCGGCCACGTACGACATGGCCGCGGCACCCGCGGGCGGATACACCGTCCTCGGTTCGGTGACCGTGATTGCCAGGATCACCGTCGAGAACGGTCCCAACTCGCAGATCGCGGCTCGCCTGTTCGACCTCGACGGGGCCGGCAACAGGACGCTGATTTCGCGAGGCGCGTGGCGCCCGGACAGTTCCGGCTGGCAGGTCTTCCAGCTGTTCCCCGGAGCCTGGAAGGTCGAGGCAGGTCACTCGCTTCGCCTCGAGCTGCTCCCAAAGGACGCCGCCGAAGCTGCCGGTGGTCTCCGGACCAATTTCCTCCGTCCGTCGAACTCGCAGATGCCGGTCACGGTGGACAAGCTCGAGCTGCGGGTCCCGGTGGTCGAGGCCCCGGGCGCACTGAACGGTCTGGTCAAGGCGCCGGAGAAGAAGGTTCTGCCGGATCGCACCGGAGCCGCACTGGCCCCGGGCTATCAGGCGATTGGCTCGGAAACGCTCATTGAATACAGCAAGCGGGTTGACCCCTGCCCGACCGGAACCACCGGCACTCCGCCGAACTGTCAACCCCATGGGGATCCCCAGGGCACGCCGTTCGTCACGGGCAAAATCATCGTCAAGGGCAAGGTCCTGAAGACGAGGATCAGGTGCAAGTCCGGAAACGGCATGTCCGGCTTCGAAGGGTGCTTCAAGATCAACCTCGCCTTCAAGGGCGCGCCGAAGAAGGGCAATAAGGGCAAGCGACTGACGATTGCGAAGCGCAGGGGCCTCATCGCCAGGCCCGGCCAGACGAAGAAGGTGACGCTCAAACTGACCGGGAAGGCGCGCAAGTTCTTCAGGGACAGGAGTGTCCGCAATAGGGGCATGGAGAGGATCAAGCGCGGCCCGAAGTCACTGCTCGCCAAGGTCCTGATCAACGGCAAAAAGAGCGGGTTCAAGACGGTGCGACGAGTCGGCACGGTAAAGTAGCCGCAGGGAACAAGCGGGGCGGTCAGGGACCTCCCCGGCAGGTCAATCTATTAGGGAGAAGCAAGTTGCGAAAGCTCGGCGTTCTGTTCGCCTTCATGTTCATGCTGCTGGCCGTACCGACGGTGGCAAACGCGGCAATCACCGATGTCTTCGCCGGGAAGATCCCGTGCACGACCCAGGGTCCCGGACCCGACCAGGGCCAGCGCTGGTGTGCCGGCCCCGGCGGCAACGGCAACGCCCACCTTGCCACCGTCAATTCCTGGGACGGTTCCCCGATCGACGTCAACGTCGGCTTTCCGAATGAGGCCGTGTACGGTCCGGGGCCCTACCCTCTGGCCATGTTCTTCCACGGCTTCGGCGGTGGCAAGGAAGGCCTCGGCGGCGACCTGCAGCGCTTCCTCGACCAGGGGATAGCGGTCTTCTCGATGACCGAGCGCGGGTTCAACAATTCCTGCGGCAGCCCGGCGGCGATCACCGCTCTCGAAAGCAACGGACAGAACTGCTCCAAGGGCTTCATTCACTTGATGGATACCCGTTATGAGGTCCGGGATTCCCAGTATCTGGCCGGCATCCTGGCCGATCAGGGCGTCATCCAGCCCAAGAAGATCGGCACCGTCGGGGCTTCCTACGGAGGCGGCAAGTCGATGGCCCTCGGTGCGCTCAAGAACCGCATCATGTTGCCCGATGGAAACTACGCACCGTGGAAGAGTCCGGGTGGCACGGACATGGAGATCGCCGCCGCGGCACCGATCGTCCCGTGGACCGACTTCGCGTACTCCTTGCTCCCGAACGGCCGTACCCTCGACTACGTCAAGGACTCGCCCTACAAGAAGCCGTTCGGCGTGTTGAAGTCGGGAATCGTCTCGGCCCTACTACCTTCCGGTGACAACTTCTCCGGCCAGTTCGGGGTGGGCAACGAAACCGCGGATCCGTCCTTCGACATCCTCGGCTGGAAGGCCGTGATGGATGCCGGAGAACCGTACGACTCGCCAACGGCCGACGTGATTTTGAACGAAATGACCCAGCATCACTCTTCCTACTACATCGACGATTCGGTGAAGCCGGCCCCGATGCTGATTGCGCAGGGACTGATGGACGATCTGTTCCCGATCGACGAGCCTCTCCGCTATTACAACCGGACCAAGGCCAACTACCCGGACGCCGACATCTCGCTGCTCTTTGCCGACGTCGGCCATCCCCGGGCTCCGCTCGCCGGGGTAAACGCCCAGGGCCGGCCGGCCGACATCGAGCTCGGCTACCAGCGGGTTGACAACTGGTTCGCCCACTACCTCAAGGGCGAAGGTCCCAAGCCGGCGAACCAATCAGAGGTGAAGACCATGGTCTGCCCGTACGAAGAGCCATCCGGAGGCCCGTTCACGGCAGCGAACTGGGCTTCGATGTCCAAGGGTGAGATCCGGATGACCGATCCCGCAACCCGCATGATCAATGCCGACGCGGGCGACGATGACCTCGCGATCGGCTTCTCGACGGTGCTCTCGAGCGGCTGCTCGCAGAAAGCCGAAACCGTTGAACCGGGGACCATCGATTACACCTTCAGCACGGTTCCCGCCGGTGGCCTGACTCTGATGGGCGCACCGACGGTGATCGCCGACATCTCGGTACCGAACGGTGGCGAATCGGAAATCGCGGCACGCCTGTTCGAAGTCAAGGACGGGCTCGAGCGCGTGGTCGCCCGCGGGCTCTACCGGCCCGACGCTTCCGGCCCTCAGGTGATCCAGCTGCACGGCAACGCGTACAACTTCGAGGCCGGTGCGAAAATTCGCCTTCAGCTGCTGCCGAAGGACGGAACCGACGTTTCCCTGGCCTCCTACGGCCGGCCGTCGAATCTCCAGCAGGACATCACGGTGAAGAACGCAGAGATCCGGATCCCGGTCGCAGAAGCGCCAGGCACCGCCGGTGGCATGGTCACCCAGACCTCCCCCAAGGTCCTGCCCACGGGGTCGGAGCTCGCCCCTGACTACGCCGGGGTCGGCTCGATCCCGATCAGCGAGTGGAACAAGACCGGAGAGCCGAATGTCGGCCCGCTCAAGATGGTCGCGCGGCCCACGGTCAAGGGCAAGAAGATGCGGGTGAACATGCTCTGCTCGGCCAAGTTCGACTCCTGCAGCAAGGCAACGGTCGCGGTTCGTGCCACCGGCAAGGTCCGTGGCGTAAAGAAGCCGCTGCTGGCCAAGCGCAAGGGCATCACGGTCGGCACCGGCAAGACCAAGCGGGTCTACATGAACCTGACCAAAAAGGCCCGGAAGATCTTCAGGAACAAGACCTTCCGGAAGAAGGGCAAGAAGAAGGTCAGGAAGGGCGCGAAGAAGGTCCGTTCCAGCATCCTGATCAACGGCAAGAAGAACGGGGTCCGGACGGTGCTGAGGATCGGCAAAGTCAGGTAGTCAGCTTTTCCGTTCTCGGGTTCTGCCTCTGGGGGAGGCGATCCCGAGAACGCGCATCGCCTTGATGCCGAGCCCGAGACGCTCGCGGCCTTCGGTCGCCGTGGCGTCGTGCCCGCTCAGGTCCCGGATTCGCTCCAGGCGGTAACGAATGGTGTGACGGTGGGTGAACATCTGTTTGGCGGTGGCCGGCACGTTGGCATCGGAGTCGAGATATGCCTCGACCGTCGCCACCAGATCGGTCTCGTACTGCTCGTCGTAAGCGACCAGCGGTTCGACGGTCTCGGAGTAGAAGCTGTGCAGTTCTTCGTCGCTGGTGCCGAGCAGCAGGCGGTAGGCGCCGGTCTCTTCGAAGGCGATCGGCGAACGGCCCTCGGCCTCGCCGACGTTCAGGGCAAGGTGGGCCTCGCGGGAAGCCCGCTCGAATTCAACCGGGACGGTCGCCATGCGTGAGCGGGAAATGGTCACGTTGAGTCCGCTGAGGGACCGCGGAAGTTCGCGATCGAGAGCTTCTTCAACCTTTATCAGCCGCTCCTCCTCCGGAGCCGGAACGATGATGCCGACGATGGATCCTTCCTCGACCTCGCTCATCGCGGCGATCGACCCAGGGGCCGCCGCCCGCAGGGTGCGTACCGTCATGTCGAGGACCCGGGACCGCCAGTCTCCGTCCTGGGCCGAGCCTGCGTGGGCCCGGACCATGATCACGCCGCCGCCCCGGGAGATGTCACAGCCGACTTCCTGGGCGCGGGTCACGATGTCTTCCGGATCGATCAGGGTGCCGTCGAGGATCGCCCTGACGGCCTCC
>JBBSKC010000010.1:0-38754 GCA_038256675.1 Solirubrobacterales bacterium
CGGCCCCGTGCAACCCACCACCAACGAGCTGGCAATGATTCTCAGTGATATTTCATGAAAATCATTGCCACCCACCGAGGGCTTACGAGACTCGGACTTTCCGGATCTTGAATGAGGGTGGTTCACGACGGTGGCTCTAGGCGCCGCTGGCAAGGAGTAAGCGAAGGTGCCGAGGGGGGGCCACGCCCCGGTACCGCTCACGAGTAGGCCGTCCAGACCCGATAACACCGAAATTTCCTAGTTAGGAAATTCGGTGCCTTGTTCTTTCCGAGCGTCGACGAAGCTCAGCGGTGCATAGAGGCCCGCCGTGGGCCGCCCGCCACCTCAGCCCTGCAAGAGAAAGGGCGGCCTGTTGGCCGCCCTTTCGACTTCCTTGTCGGCGATTAGTCCCTGAGAAACGGCGGTACTTCTATGTCGCTGTCGCCGACCCGCAGGTTGCTGAAGTCGGAGTCGTCTCCGGCCACGCGCTTCCTTGACTCGTAGCGCCGGCGCACCCTCTGGGGTGAACGGGCCAGGAGCTCGAATCCTTCGAATCCCGTGGCGATGACCGTTACCCGCACCTCGTCCACCATCGACTGGTCGACGACCGAGCCGAAGATGATGTTGGCGTTGGGATCGGCTTCTTCCTGGATGAGCTGCGCCGCTTCGTTGACTTCGAAGAGACCCAGTTCCTCCGGGCCGGTGATGTTGAGGAGCATGCCGGTGGCGCCCTTGATCGACTCTTCGATCAGCGGCGACGTGATCGCGGCCTTGGCGGCGTCGATCGCCCGGTTCTCACCCTGGCCGGAGCCGACGCCCATGAGGGCCGACCCGGCGTCGCGCATGATCGTGCGCACGTCGGCGAAGTCGAGGTTGATCAGGCCGGGGATCGTGATCAGGTCGGTGATGCCCTGGACGCCCTGGCGCAGGATGTCGTCGGCCATCTTGAACGCGTCGAGGACGCTGGTCCGGCGTTCGACCGCCTGGAGCAGCTTTTCGTTCGGAACGATGATCAGCGTGTCGACGTGGTTGCGCAGCTTCTCGATGCCTTCCATCGCGTTCTGCATGCGCTTCTTGCCTTCGAACTCGAAAGGCTTGGTGACCGCGCCCACGGTGAGCGCACCAATCTCTTCCTTGGCGATCTCGGCGATGACGGGGGCGGAACCGGTGCCGGTTCCTCCACCCTCGCCGGCGGTCACGAAGACCATGTCGGCGCCCTTGAGCGCCTCCTTGATCTCGTCGCGGGTCTCGGCCGCGGCGCCCGCGCCGATCTCCGGCCGGCCGCCGGCTCCGAGGCCGCGGGTCAGTTCCTGTCCGATTGAAATTTTGATGTCGGCGTCACAGGCCTGCAGGGCCTGGGCGTCAGTGTTGACCGCAATGAACTCGACGCCGCGTACGCCGGCGTCGACCATGCGACTGACTGCATTGGTGCCTCCGCCGCCGCATCCGACGACTTTGATGACAGCTAGATAAGTGGTTTCCATCTCCCGATCCAAATCCGGTTGAGTTGAGTTGAAGCCTTGGTTACTGAATGAGTTGATGAATCTGAGTTGAATGATGAAGCTTCCCGACGCCTGAGCCTGCATCCCCGGTTAAGGGTTGCCAAGATGGCCCGGGTATCGGAAATTGCGCTCAACGTAGGGCATTCTAGCGTCCATGTCAACGCGCCGCAGGCCATCCTGCAGGCCGTACTCTCGACTATCACTTGAGTGTTTTCGAAGGGTCAAGCTGTGATCGAGGGTGAAGGATGGTGCCGCGGACCGGTACGCCAGCCTGGTCTGGAAAGCGTGCCTCGATGCCGATTGCCGGAGGCTGCGGCCTACTCCGTGGGCGGGACCGATTCGGGCACCTCCGGGACCGTTTCCGGCACGATTTCGAGTCCGTCCGGCCCCTTCACAGCCGGACGGCGCGGAATGACAAGGTCTACATAACTCGCGCCGGAAAGGTCGGGGTCGGTAATCACGGAGGCCGCCGCGCGCCATTTCTGGTCTGCTTTGGAGGCATCTCCGAACAGCAGGACCAGGCCGTTCGAGAGGGTCACCTCGACCCCGTTCTTCCCGAAGTCGCTTTCGACGACATACGACCGTAGCTCGGTGGGCACCGCCCCGAGAACCAGGGCCTGGACCATCGTCCGCCCCTCAAGCCGGTCTCCCGCCGGGGGATCACCGGCCTCGATCTTCGGCAGGCTTTCGGTTCCCTGACCCGCGGTGCCGAGGACCGTACCGTCGGTCGCGATCAACAGCGCGTCCGTCCCGACTTCGAAGACCGAACCGTCTTCGCGCTGGTCCACCGTGACCGTCGCCGAGTTGGGAAAGCCGGCTTCGATCGTTGCCGAGCGAACGCGCGGGAAGCGGGCGAGCTCCTGTTCCAGCAGTTCCGGTTCGAGGTGGAGTGTCGTCATCTCCCCCGCGGCGACCTCGATGGCACTCTGGATCTGCTTGCCCTCTTCGGTGTCTGCGGTGACGCCGCGGACCTGGAGGTCGCGGATCTCGACGAATGAAGAATCGCGGAGCCCATACTGGTACCCGCCGTAGAGGGCGACGCCGACCAGGAGCGTCAGGAAGACGAGGATGGTGAATCGGCGCCGGCGCTGTTCGCGTCCACGGGCGAGCTCGGTGGTGTGCTGAACCGGTGATTTCGACCTGGCCACGTCAGCCGTTCCAGTCCGCCGGCCAGTCGACGCGGCCGAGGACCTGAACCTCGGGCTCGAGTTCAATGCCGAACTCTTCCCGGATCCGTCGCTTGGCCGCAGCCATAACCGCGATCACGTCGGTGGTGGTCGCCTCACCCATGTTCTCGACGAAGTTTGCGTGCTTCTCGGCGAGGCGCGCCCCGCCCATGGTCAGTCCGCGGCAGCCGGCCGCGTCGAGAAGCTGGCCTGCGCTGCGACCCTCGGCTTTGTTGTCGTCCGGGTTCTTGAAGGTCGACCCGAAAGTCTTGATGCCCGAAGGCTGCGCCTCCTTTCGCCAGTCGCGCATCTCGCCGAGGCGCGCCTTGACCTGTTCCGGATCCGCTTCGTGCAGCTGGAACGACACCCTTGAGACGACTTCGCCCGGAGTCAGGTTCGACTCGCGATACGAAAAACCAAGTTCAGACGGCAACCGGCGCTCGATCCCGTCAGCGGTACAGATCTCGACCCACTCGAGCACCTCTTCGAGCCGGCCGCCGTAGGCGTTGGCGTTCATGCGCACGGCGCCACCGGCCGTGCCGGGAATGTTGACCGCGAACTCGAGCCCGCCCAGCCCCCAGCCGGGAGTCTTTGCCGCAACCGACGGCAGCCGGGCACCGCCGCCGCAGATCAGCCGGATCCCGTCGCGCTCGGTCGACACGAGCTCGCCGGCCAGCTTGATCGCCACCCCGCGGAAGCCTTCGTCCGAAACCAGCAGGTTGGAACCCGAACCCACCATGCCGACTTCCAGCCCATCGTTCCGGGCCCAGTCCAGGATGCCGACCAGCTCGTCGGCCGTCTCCGGACGGGCGAACCAGTCGGCGTCGCCACCAGTTCGCACCGTGGTAAGGCGCGAGAGCGGATGGTCGGCAATGACCCCATCCGGCGGCGCGCTCATCGGGCAACCTCGCCGTTGACCAGCCGGTCGGAGAGCTTCGTGATGTCACCGGCTCCGAGGGTGACGAGGATCCGCCCCTCTCCGAGACGGTCGACGACTGCCGCCGCGGCCGAATCGAGGTCCGGCGTCCACCAGACCGGCCCGCCGCCGGCCCGGTCGGCCGCGGCGCGCAGGACGTCGAGACCGCTCACTCCCTCGAAGGGACCGACCGGCTCTTCCCGGGCCGGGTAGACGTCCAGCACGAAGATCTCGTCGGCCACGGCCAGGGCCGCGCCAAAGGCCTCGGCGAAAACCTTGGTCCGGGAATACAGGTGGGGCTGGAAAACGGCGATCAGCCGGTCCGGGCCAAGTTGGCGGAGAGCGATGAGTGATGCCTTCACCTCGGTCGGATGGTGCGCGTAGTCGTCGTAGACCTTGGCCCCGTCCCTGGTTCCCTTGAACTCCAGGCGACGTTTCACCCCGGGAAAGTCGGACAAGGCCGAAGCTCCGGCCCCGGAGTCGATCCCCGCGAGGTCCAGGGCGGCGATCGCGGCACGGGCGTCGAGCACGTTGTGGTCGCCGGGCACCACGAGATCGATGGTCTCCGGGCCGGGCACCGCGAGGTCGAATCCGGCCACCCGCTTCCCGGCCAGCTCTTCGGCCATGGCGGTCTCGGCGGATGGCAAGGCCACGCCGTCAGCCTTGGCCACGAACTCGGCGAAGGCCGAACGCAGCTCGGCCAGGCCGTTCCATCGCGAGTGGTGGTCCATCTCGATGTTCGTCACGACCGCGATCTCGGGATCGAGGACGAGGAAGCTGCCGTCGCTTTCATCCGCTTCGACCACCGCCCAATCCCCTTCTCCCCAGCCGCTGTTGGCGGCGTCGCCGTCCGGTCCGACCGCCGGAAGTTCGCCGCCGACGAAAAACGCCGGATCCAGCCCCAGAGCCTTCATCGCCCAGATCAGCATCCCGGTGGTGGTGGTCTTGCCGTGGGTCCCGGCGACGGCGATCGTACGCTTGGCCGCGCACAATTCCGACAGCAGGCCGGATCGATGAAGCACCCGCTGTCCCCGCTCGCCGGCGAGGACGAGCTCGGGATTGTCATCGGCGATCGCGGTGGAGATCACGACTTCTGCGCCTTCCGGCAGTCCGTCCGGGTCGTGACCGACCCTCGCATCGATTCCCGCTTCGAGAACTCGCTTCAAATAGTTCGATTCGGCCCGGTCGCTGCCGCTCACCGAGGCGCCGAGCCTGTCGCAGACCAGCGCCAGGCCGCTCATGCCGGCCCCGCCGATGCCGATGAAATGGATCCGGCGTCCGGTCCAGTCGGCGCTCACGCCGGGACCCCCGCCGCTTTCAGGATTTCGTCAGCAATCGACCGCGCCGCTTCCGGCCGGGCGAGTGAACGCGACGCCCGGCTCATCTCGTCGAGAGCGGAGCGGTCCCCGAGCAACCCGGAGACGATCTCGGAGATCAAGTCGGCCGAAAGGTCGGCGTCGCTGATGACCCGGGCCGCGCCGGCCTCGGCCATCCAGGTCGCGTTGGCAGTCTGGTGGTCGCCGGTCGCGTACGGGTACGGGATCAGGACCCCGGGCCGACCGGTTGCCGTCAGTTCGAAGATCGAACCTCCGGAGCGGCCCAGCACCAGGTCGGTGGCCGCGAGGGTGTCGCCGAGATCGCGCTCGTATTCGATCAGGGTGTATCCGTCGGTGTTCCCGGCCTTGTCCAAACGAGTCTTGAGTTCGGCGTAGTCACGCTTGCCGGAGATGTGGACCACGTCGAAATCCCGGCCACTTCGCTCGGCGAAAGCTTCGACTGCGGTGTAGTTGATGGTCCGGGCGCCAAGACTGCCGCCCATCACCAGCACGGCCATGGCGTCAGGAGCGATGCCGAAACGTCCCCTTGCCCTGGCCCGGTCGCCGCCCAGCACCGCCCGGTTCACGGGCCTGCCAGTGACCAGGAACTGCTCGCTCTCGAGACCGTCAATCGCGAAAGCCAGACACACCCGGTCGGCCTTTCGTGCCAACAGCCGGTTGGCCAGGCCCAGGTGCCGATCGGCCTCCGTAAGCACGAGGGGCAGCTTCATGGTCCGGGCCGCAAGGCCGGCCGGCCCGGCAACGAATCCGCCACCGCCCATGACCGCGTCCGCGCCGCGGTCCTTGAGCAGGCGCCGCGCCTTGGGCATGGCGAGTGCCGCCTGCGCCCCCGCGCGAGCCGCCTTCAAGGGGTTCTTCCGATCAATTCCGGAGAGGTCGAGCAGGTCGATCTCGTACCCGGCCTGGGGCACGAGCTCAGCTTCGACGCGGCCACGGGCGCCGAGGAAGGTGACCGTGGCGCCTCTATCTCGAAGCTCGTCGGCTACGGCCACGGCCGGAACTACGTGTCCCGCCGTTCCGCCCGCCGCTATTACGACTCTGGCCACTGCCGGCCGTCCTTCGGGTAGGTGTTCTGCCTCGCTGGGGTTCAACGAGTCGCAGTTTCGCAACTCCTCCGCTGCCGCGATTCGGGATCGTCTTGCGGCCTTCCGCAAGTTGTCCGCCTCGCGCGACGTTGAGGATCAGGCCGACCGCCACCAAGGTGACGATCAGGCTGTTGTTGCCATAGGAGACGAGCGGCAACGGGATGCCGGTGAGTGGCGCCATGCCCATGACCGCGTAGAGGTTGAGGCAGGCCTGGACGAGGATCAGACCGGTCAGGCCGGCGGCGAGGATCCGGCCGTACTCGTCCTTGGCCTTGCGGGCGATCTGGAATCCGGCGTAGCCGAAGAGGCCGAAGACCAGGATCAGCATTCCGAAACCGATCAGGCCGAACTCCTCGCCGATCACGGCCGAAATCATGTCGGTGTGGGCTTCCGGGAGGTAGAAGGCCTTCTGCACGCCGTTGCCGATGCCGACGCCGCTGAAGCCTCCGGACCCGATCGCGATCTTGGCCTGGATGACCTGGAAGCCGGATCCGGTCACGTCGGTATCGGGGTGAAGGAAGGTCAGGAGGCGGTCGCGCCGGTAAGGGGCGGCCAGGGCCATGACCAGTCCGAACGAAGCAATACCGCCGAGCAGCAAGCCGAGGTCCCGGGGTCGCGCCCCGGCGGAGAAGAGGGTGATTCCCACCGCGAACAGGGCGACCATCATCGTGCCCATGTCCGGCTGCATCATCACCAGTGCGCAGGCGGCTCCGGTGAACAGCAGGTACGGCCTCATCTCCTTGAGCGAACGCAGCCGATCAGGCCTGTGTGCGAAGAAGTAGGCGCCGTAGAGGACCAGGGCCAGCTTCAGGAATTCGGCCGGCTGGACCTGGATCGGACCGGCGACGAACCACCCCTTGGTCCCGTTTATCGCCGTTCCAGCCAGCAGCACCGCGGCCAGGCCGGCGATCGTTATCCCCAGGAAGAGCGGTGTGTTGTCGTGGACGAACGAAAGCTTCCGCCGCGCGATGAAGTGCATGAGCACCAGGCCGATCAACGCCACGATCAGGGTCTTCTTCAGGTAGAAGGCGCTGTCCGAAAGGCCTCCGTCAGAAAGGATGCGGGTGGTCGAACTGGCCGAGAACACCATCACGGCACCGAATGCCAGAAGGATCAGGGTCGCCGTGAGCAACAGGTTGTACTCGACCGAGGTCGGGGTCTTCTGCTTCTTTGAGCCTTTGCCTTTCACCGGCTGCCGGCGGTCCTGTTTCGGGCGGAGGACGGTCTTCTTCTTTCGGCGGTCAGGCATCGACCTGCCCCACCAGTTCCCGGAAGCGCTCGCCGCGGTCCTCGTAGTCGATGAACTGGTCGAAACTGGCGCAGGCCGGCGACAGCAGGACGGTTTCGCCGAGAAGCGCGTCCTGCGAGGCCAGCGCGACCGCCGTCGCCAGGTCGCCGCAGTCATGGACCGTAGTCCCGGTCGAGATCGCAGGCTCGAGCGCGGTCCGCAGCTCGCTCGCCGCTTCGCCGATCAGGTAGACCGCCCGGCAATGCACGGAGACCTCTGGTGAGAGGCTGCCGAAATCTTCTTTCTTGAGGCTTCCGCCGAGAATCAGGTGCACCCCGCCTTCGAAGGATTCGAGCGCCGTCCGGGTCGCTTCGACGTTGGTCGCCTTGGAATCGTTGATGAACCTGACCCCGGCGATTTCGGCGATCGGCTCCAGCCGGTGGGCGACGCCGCCGAAGCTGCGAAGGCCCTGCGCGACCTGTTCCGCCGGCAGCCCCAGGCTGAGCGCACCGGCGGCGGCGGCCATCGCGTTGGCGACGTTGTGCCGGCCGAGCACCTGAAGCTCGGAGACTTCGAGGAGGTCCACTCCGTCGACCTGGATCGTGTCGCCGGACAGGGTCAGCTCGACGTTGTCTCCATCGTCCGCGGCATGGATCCGGACCACCGCGGCTTCACCGGCGGGATCGATCGCCGCGACCCACGGGTCACCGGCGTTCAGCACGGCGACGTCGCCTTTCACCTGGTTCCGGAAGATCGCCAGCTTCGCTTCGGCGTAGTTCTCGAGGTCGCCGTGGCGGTCGAGGTGGTCCGGCGCGAGGTTGAGGAAGACCGCGACCTCGGGCGAGAACTGGAGCGTGTCTTCGAGCTGGAAGCTCGAGCATTCGCAGACGATCGTGCGCTGGGCGGTACCGGCCGGCAGGGCCGAAAGCGGGCTGCCGACGTTGCCGACAGCTTCTACGGGCAGGCCGGCGGAGCGGAAGATGTGCGCGGCCATCTCGGTCGTGGTGGTCTTGCCGTTGGTGCCGGTGACCGCGAGGAACCGGCCTTCGACGAGCAGCCAGCCGAGTTCGAGTTCGCCGATGACTTTCAGCCCGCGACTGCGCGCCTCGATGATGACCGGAGCCTCGTTCGGTACGCCCGGGCTCTTGACGACGACCGACACGCCTTCGAGGTGCCCGACACCATCCGTTCCGGTTTCATAGTCGACGCCTGCCGAATCGAGGCCTTGAAGGCCATCAGGCTGTCCCGAATCAACGCCGTAAACGGCTTGTTCAAGCGCTTTGAGGGCCAGTGCTGCGGCGATTCCGGATCGGGCGAGCCCAACGACCAGAAACGGTCCCGACGGCAGTGGTGGGCGCACCTTCGATGAGTGGACGAATTCCACCCTCACTCCTTCGATCCAGGGGCGCCGAAACCTGCTTTGGAAAGCGGAATACCCGTGGTCGGGTTAGCCACCGATCGATTGTTGGTAAATCGAGAATCCGATACCGCTGCAGACGGCCGCGATGATCCAGAAGCGCAGCATGATCTTGGTCTCGGACCAGGCCATCATTTCGAAGTGGTGATGGAGCGGCGCCATCAGCAGGACCCGCTTGCCAAACGACTTGAAACTGAAGACCTGGATCAGCACCGAAAGGGCCTCGATCACGAAGATACCGCCGATGACGATCAGCAGGATCTCGGTCTGGGTCATCACCGCGAGCGCGCCGATAGCTCCGCCAAGGCCCAGCGATCCCGTGTCTCCCATGAAGATCGAGGCCGGGAAGGCGTTGAACCAGAGAAATCCGACGCAGGCGCCGACCAGACAGACCGCCAGCAGCGCCAGGTCCTGCTGGCCGACCGTGATGAAACAGATGGCCGTGTAGGTCATCAGGACGATCGCGCTCGACCCTGCCGCGAGGCCATCGAGGCCGTCGGTCAGGTTGACGCCGTTGGTCGCGCCGGCGATCACCAGGAAGACGAGGATGAAATACGCGACCGGGCCGATGTCGAGGCTGGCGTCGGCGATCCGGAAGAGGACCACCGGTTCGAGGCCGACCTCATGGCGGGCGACCCACCAGAGACCGAGGGCCAGCACGACCTGGCCGAGCAGCTTGTACCTGGCGGAAAGCCCGAGAGAGCGCCGTTTGACGATCTTTATGTAGTCGTCGGCGAAACCGAGGGCTGCGCAGCCGAGAGCGACGAAGAAGACCGTCATCGCCGCAACGCTGTGGTCGGAAAGCACGAGGAAGGGCACGATGATCGCGGTGAAGATGATCAGTCCGCCCATCGTCGGCGTTCCGGCCTTCGTCTGGTGACCGGCCGGGCCTTCTTCTCTGATGTGCTGGCCGAACTCCCGGCCCCGCAGGAAGACGATGAACCGGGGTGAGAGGAACAGGCAGATCAGCATCGAGGCGAGGGCACCAATGACGATTTCTCCCATCAGGCAACCGTACCCTGATCGTGGCGGTCGGCCGACAGACGCTCGGCCACGACTTCCAGCCCGACCGAGCGCGACCCCTTGATCAGTACTGCGTCACCGGGTTCCAGGATCTCACCGAGCAGCTCGGCCGCGGCTTCAGGAGTGTCAACAAGATGGTCGGGGGCATATCCGGAGGCGACGTCGTCCACCGCAATCACGAGATCGACTCCCACCGCACGCGTAAATTCACCGATCTCCCGGTGGAACTTGTCCTCGTCTGGTCCGAGCTCCCCCATGTGGCCCAGCACAGCGATCTTCCGTGCCCGATCAAGACTGCCCAAATAGCCGATCGCGGCTCGCATCGAAAGCGGATTGGCGTTGTAACAGTCATTCACGACCAGCACATCGGAATCGAGCGTGAGGTGCTCGCCGCGCAGTTTCGAGAAGGCGATCGACCCGGTCCGGACCGAGAGTTCGTTTAGCGCGGCTCCCGACGCCAGCCCTGCGGCGATCGCCGCCAGGGCGTTGGTGATGTTGTGCGGCTCCGCGAAAGGGAATTCGAAGACTTCGGTGCCGGCCCCGGTTGAGACCGTGACCCTGGATCCGCCGTCGATCGGTTCAACTTCGGCCGCTTCGACATCCCCGCCCGGTCCGAACCGGATCAAACCCGGCAAGTCGCCAAGGTGCGGCTCGAGATGGCCGGCGTCCGACGGCGCGACTGGCACCCCGCCCGGCGCGAGGCCCTGGATCAGTTCCGCCTTGGCCGCCGCCACTGCCTCGATCGAGCCGAGCAGTTCGAGGTGGACCGGCCCGACGTTGGTGATCACGCCGGTGTTCGGCTCCGCCATCTCGGCCAGCTCGGCGATCTGCCCGGCGCCGCGCATCGCCATCTCGAGCACCAGGGTCTCGGTTCCGGCGGGCGCCGAAAGGATGGTCAGCGGCAGGCCGATCTCGGTGTTGAAGTTCTCGGCGGAAGCGTGGACCTTGCCCGGCAGGAGGGCCCGCAGGATGTCCTTGACCGAGGTCTTGCCGACCGAACCGGTGATGCCGATCACCGTCGAGGCGAGTTCACGTCGCCAGGCCCGGGCCAGTCGGTGAAGCGAGAGAAGCGGGTCTTCCGAAATAAAGACCCAGCCTTCGGCCCCTTCGAGTTCATCCTTCCATTCGGGCTCCGCAACCACCCCCCACGCGCCGTCACCGAGGGCCGCTGCGGCGAACCGGCCCCCGTCGTCGTTCGTGCCGGTCAGTCCGAAGAACAGCTCTCCGCCCGTGATCTGGCGCGAATCGCTCACAGCTTCGGACGGGAATCCACCCGGTCCCCGGGCGACAATCTCGGCGCCCATCGCCGCCGCCATGCGTTCGGCCGAAAGCTCGATCATCCGCCACCAGCCCGCTCGAGCAGGTGTGACCGGGCGACGTCCCGGTCGTCGAAGGGGATCTTTCGCCCATCCTCGAACTCCTGCCCCTGCTCGTGGCCCTTGCCAGCGATCACGACGGTGTCTCCGGCCTCGGCGATCGAGACGGCGAGGGCGATCGCGGCGCTACGGTCGAGTTCGACCCGCACCCGGACGGGGTCCTGGTCATGGATGCCGGCGAGCACGTCCTCGACGATCGCCTCCGGATTCTCGGAACGGGGATTGTCGGAGGTGATGATCGCGATGTCGGCCAGCTCGGCGGCGGCGCTGCCCATCAGCGGACGCTTCGCGCGGTCCCGGTCGCCACCGGCGCCGACGATCGCGATCAGCCGTCCCTGGGTCAGGTCGCGAGCCGCACGAAGCACGTTCTCGACTGAATCCGGGGTGTGTGCGTAATCGACCAGCACGGCGAATGGCTGTCCTTCGTCGATCGGCTCAAACCGGCCCGGAACTCGTCCGGCACCGGCCAGCGCGGCGACCGCTTCGTCCGGCTCGACCCCGAGGCTGATCGCTGCGGCCAGGGCGGCTAATGCGTTGGCCACGTTGAACCGGCCCGGTAGGCCGGTACTGACGATCAGGTCGCCGTGCTCGGATTCGACCAGGAACCGCGCTCCAGACGTGTCGAATTCTACTTCGGAAGCCGTGTAGTCGGCGGCGGTGCCTTCGGCCGAATAAGTGATCGTCTCGAACTCGGCGGCCAGGCGCTGACCGTACGAGTCATCGATGTTGACCACCGAAGCCCCCGGGTCGGCGGCGAAGAGCAGCCGCTTGGCCGCGAAATAGTCCTCCATGTCTTCGTGGAAGTCGAGATGGTCCTGGGTCAGGTTCGTAAAGACCGCGACGTCGAAATCGATCGCGTCGGCGCGGTGCATGACCATCGCGTGGGAGGAGACTTCGATCACGCAGGCCTCGTCACCGGCGTCGGCCATGCGGCGGAAGGCGGCCTGAAGGTCGAGGGCTTCGGGCGTGGTCCGCTCGACCGACTCTTCTTCCCCGCCAACCAGCTGCTTGACGGTTCCCATCAGTCCCGAATGGATGCCGGCGTACTCGAGGATGTCGTGGAGCAGGAAAGCCGTGGTCGTCTTGCCGTTGGTCCCGGTGATCCCGGCCAGCTTCAGGTCCGCGGTCGGATCGCCCTGGAAAGTGGCCGCGATCGGAGCCATTGCCGCCCGGGAGTCGGGAACGATCACCTCGGTGATCCCGAGACCGAGCGGGCGCTCACAGACCAGTGCCGCGGCCCCGGCCTCCACCGCTGCAGGGGCGAAGTCGTGGCCGTCGGCGGTCAGACCCTTGACGCAGAAGAAAAGCGCTCCCGGAGCCACTTTCCGGTTGTCGAAGGCGAGCGAGGTGATCGCCGTGCCGGGATCACCGTTGAGTTCGGACGATTCGAGGCCCGGGAGGAGTTGGTCCAACCGCATGGCCATGATGTTAGATGGGCGAGCCTGCGAAATCGTGGCCGCCAGGTGCGTGCCGGGCGGATGCTGGACGCCGCATGGCGTTGAAGACGATGCTGGTAGCACCTTCAAACCGTCAGGTGGTGGCCAGCGCCGCCCGGTGCGTGCATGGCACCGGGAGGTCGCGGGCTCGCCCATCAAGTTACCTACTCGGTGGGAACGCCGAGGTAGGGCAGCGTGAAGGAGGCGAGCTCGCCGAATGCAGGCGCCGCGACCTCTCCACCCGTGTGCGGGCCCTCCGGCTCGTTGACCATCACCGACACCGCGATTTCCGGGTTGTCGGCCGGAGCGATGCCCATGAAGGAAGCGACGTAGCGAGTGTCCGAGTAGCCACCCTCGGTGGCGATCTGGGCGGTACCGGTCTTGCCGGCCAGCGTGTATCCCGGGACCGACACTTCGGACGCCGTACCCCCTGGAGCCAGAACGCCTTTCAGCATGTCCCGTACTTCTGTCGCCACTTCCGGCTTGATGATCTGTTGCCCGGGATCGTCCGGCGTCTCCACGCCGGCGATCGACTTGATCAGCTTGGGCTGTCGCAGGAGGCCGCCGTTCGCCAGGGCACCGTAAGCGGCCACCATCTGGATCGGGGTGACCGCGAGACCCTGTCCGATCGGCACGTTGCCGATGGTGGAGCCGGACCAGTCGCTGTACGGCAGCACGATGCCCTGTTCTTCGCCCGGGTACTCGATCCCGGTCGGTTTGCCGAATCCGAATCTGCCGATCCACTTGCTGAACTTCCGCCCGCCCATCTTCAGTCCGATCGTCACCGCGCCGACGTTCGAGGACTGGGCAAGGATGTCGCCGGTGCTCAGGGTTACCGTCCCGCGGGGGTGCGACTCCTCGATCGTGCGGTCGTATACCTGGATCGTGGGAGCGAGCGTGAAGGTGCTCTCCGGGGTGACCGTCCCGTTCTCGAGGGCGGATGCGACGGTGATCGCCTTGAAGGTCGACCCCGGTTCATAGGTGTAGGAGGTGCCGACATTGAGCAGGGAATCGTCGGTGACGTTTTCGAGGTTGTCGAGGTCGACCGGCGGCCAGTTGGCCATCGCGAGGACCTGCGAAGTACGCGTGTCCATCACCACGGCCGAGGCGTTCTTCGGCGAGTAGGTATCGCCGACCTCGGCGAGGACCCGCTCGGCCTCGGCCTGGATCGAGGCGTCGAGCGTGAGCTCGACCGGCTCTCCATCCTGGGAATCGCCAAGGTGGTCGAGCCGGATCGGGTCGCCGAGCGCGTCCTTGACGATACGCCGCTGGCCGTTGATTCCCCTGAGGGTGCTGTCTTCGGCGGCTTCGAGCCCGCTCAGGCCGACGCCTTCTTCGTTGACGGCCCCGATCACCTGCGAGGCGAGATCACCCTGGGGCCGGGTGCGGATCGTGTCCGGGTGCTGGCCGATTCCTTCGAGGCCGAGCTTTTCGACCTTGCCGGCGTGGGCGAGATCGACTTTCTTGGCGACGTACGAAAAGCCGCCCGGCTGGGTGATCGCTTCGTACACGTCATCCTGGTTGGCGTCGAGCGCTTTGGCCACCGCCTCGGATTCGGCGGTCGGATCCTTGACCTGGTACGGCGTGGCGTAGATGCTGGCGCCCGGTTCCGAGCCGGCGAGCTGTTGGCCGTTCCGGTCGAGAATCGCGCCCCGGAGTCCGGGAATCTCGATTACGTCCTGCTGCTGACCGACCGCCTGCGAGGCGTACGAAGAACCCTGGATGCCCTGGAGGTAGAAGGCCCGGACCATGATGCCCATGAGCAAGAGAAGGCAGAAGAAGAACAGCAGTCCGACACGTTTTTCCAGGCGCGGCATCAGCCGCCTTCTGCGGCCAGCCGCTGGGCGGCAGCCGCGATGTCACCGGGCTTGAACTGGAGGTAGCGCACTTCCTCTGGATCGGGGGCAGTCATCCCTGCACTGATCGCGGCGTCGCGGACCCGGGGCATCGCCAGTACCTCGGTCTCGGTCGACCGGAGGATCGCGTTCCGCCGCTCGAGTGACTGGATCTGGGCGTCGATCCTGCTCGACGACGCCCCGTAGCTGACGGTCATGACGTTGATCGTGACCAGCCCGGTCAGGAGGATTCCGATCACCGCGATCCAGACGCGTGAACGAGACATGCCGACGACGGCACCGGTTTCGGGCAGGTGGGTGACGGCCTGGGCCGTTCTGCCGACCAGCCGGCGGCCGCTGTGCCGACGGCCGTTCTGGCGCCGCCCGGGTGCAGGGCTGCGCCGGCGGACCGGCGCTGAACGGTTACTGCGCCGCCTGCCTGGAGCCGGCAGGACCGCGGGCATGGCCGATGCTGATACCTGACGGGCGGGGGCGGCCATCAGACGGCCGGCCTTTCGGCGAGCTTGAGTGCCCCACGCAGCCTCGCCGAGCGCGAACGGGGGTTGGCTTCGAGTTCGGATTCTTCGGCGGTGATCGAGCGGCGGGTCAGCAGCTTGGCTTCGGGATCGTGCCCGCAGACGCAGATCGGCAGGTCCGGCGGGCAGGTACAGCCGACCGCCAGGCCGGCAAAGAACTGCTTGACCCGCCGGTCTTCCAGCGAGTGAAAGGAGATTGCGGCCATGCGGCCGCCGATATCAAGCGTGTCCCAGGCGATCGGCAGGGCTGCGTCGATCGCGTCGAGCTCACCGTTTACAGCGATCCTGAGGGCCTGGAAGCTGCGGCGCGCCGGGTGGCCGCTGCCGAAGCGCGCGGCGGTGGGCATGCCGGCCTTGATCGCGTCGACCAGGTCGGAAGTCGTGTTGAGCGGTCGGCGGCGGACGATCTCGCGGCTGATTCCCCCGGCGTAACGCTCTTCGCCGTAGAACTGGAGGACCTGCTTGATTCGGCTTTCCGGCCACTGGTTGAGGATCTCCCCCGCGGTCAGCTCCTGCCTCGGATCCATTCGCATGTCGAGGGCGGCTTCGTGGGAGTAGGAGAAACCGCGCTCGGCGGCGTCCACCTGAAGTGAAGACATTCCAAGATCCATATACACCCCGGCCGCCCGAATACCTTCATTTTGCAGGTCTTTCAGGCCCTGGCTGAACTCGACGGGCAGGAAGCGGGTCTGGCACGCAGTGGTCGATTCGAATTCCTGAAACCGGGCGCGGGCGACGGGATCGCGATCGATCGCGATCAGCGTGCCTTCCGGGCCGATCAACTCCCCCACCAGCCTGGCGTGACCGCCGGCGCCAAAGGTGCAGTCGACCACGGTGTCACCCGGCTGAGGGCCGATCAGGTCGACGAGTTCGCGGGCGAGTACGGGGATGTGGTCCTGGGGCGAATGGTTCATGTGCTGCTCCCAGGATTGGTGAGCGCGCGCGGCGGCGCTCACTCCGGCGCCCCCGACAGGCCCTCGGCAATTTCGGTGAACGAACCTTTGAGGCGCTCGTCTTCCCGCTTCCACGCTTCGGCGTTCCAGATCTCGACATAGTCTCCGGCGCCGATCACGGCGCATTCGCCGTCGAGTCCGGCGTCCTTGATCAAGTTCTTCGGGATACGCACCCGGCCGGCAGAGTCGAGTTCGCCTTCTTCGGCGCTTGAGTTGAAGACGCGGCGAAGGTTTCGGGCCGCGGCGCCGAACGGGCTGTGCGGCTTGATGTAGTCATCCTCCATCTGCTGGAAGGCCTGGTCGGTCATCATCCAGAGGCAGGCATCGGGGCCCTTGGAGAGAACCACACCTTCGGCGAGTTCTTTGCGGAACCTGGACGGCACGGTGAGGCGGTCCTTCGAATCGAGGCTGTGTTCGTGCTGGCCTCTGAACGCCACCGTCCTGTCCTTTCCAAGAGTGAGTCGAGCTGTTTGCTTGCCGAAAGAAAAGAGTTGGACCGAGGTGATGAAGTGGGAGGAACCTCATCACCCCGGTCCTTGGCTTCAACTCGATTTGAAACTTACCCCACTTTCTCCCACTTTGCAACACGATGCCCCACAAAGTCGCCGTTTCGCCACGCCGGAGTCGGGCACGACCGGTTGAGTGCGCCCCGTCACATCAAGCAACCATGCGTATTTGGCTCCAGCAATACGAACGTACGTCCGTGTGTCTGGAATCGGCCCCGCAATTCGGCGTGCAGGATTCGGCTGTAGATTCCACGGCATGTCCGAGATAACTCACGCCAATCAGATGCGCGGTTCAGCCTTCCGAAGCCTTCTCGGAGAATGGTGGATCTGGCTCCTTGTTCTCGGCCTTGCGATTGCGGCCGCCGCGGCCGCCGCGATCTTCTGGATGCCGCTCGGCGGAGCGATCGCCGGCGGCGGCGTAATCATTCTCGGACTTCTCTGCGTGTTCGCCTACGCCGACCACATGGCCGAAGAGGCCTTCTTCGACGCCTACGCCGAGTCGCGGGGACTGACCCGCTCCGAGACCCAGATCGGCGGCCTCACCCCCCTGCTGCAGAAAGGCGACAGCCGCCAGGTCAACGAGATGTTCTCCGGCAGGCTGAACGACGAGTTCGACGGCTCGCTCGTGATGTATACGTATACGGTCGAAAGCCGTGACTCCGACGGTGACAAGACCGAGACCGACTATCCGTTCACCCTTGCCATCTTCAACCTTCCCCAGACCGTCGCCCACCTGCCGGAGCTTCTGGTCCAGCGTAAGTCCGGCTTCAAAGCGTTCGAAGGGCTCGAAGACAAGTTCCGCGGCAACCACGAGAGAGTCACTCTCGAGTCCGAAGCAATGCGCGACCGTTACGAGATTTTCATGCGGAAGGACCAGGATCCGATCTGGGTCCGCCGTTTCTTTTCACCCTCTTTCATCGTCTGGTTGTCAGAGTCGCCCCCGGAGAAGTTCGCCTTCGAGCTGGTCGCCGGAACCCTCGTCTGTTACATCCCGAAGCACCGCGACACTGCCGAGGGCCTCGACGAAATGACGAAGGACGGTTGCGCGGTCGCCAGGCGCCTCACTGACGAAGCCGCCGAGACCAGCAGCTAGACCAGTCCGGCGCTGAAGATCGCGTCGCTGTTGGCCACCAGCGCCGCGACGATCAGCAACAGGACCGACGGCACCAGCACCAGGGCGATCACCAGCTGGATCTTCGGCGCCGCCCGCGCTGCTTCTTCTTCGATCAGTCGGCGCTGATCCTGACGCAGTCCCGCCGACTGGCGACGCAGCTGGTCGGCCAGCGGTGAGCCCAGCTTCCGCGACCGCTCGAGGTTGGCGCAGAGCGACGCCACTTCCTTGCCTTTGATCCGCTGTCTTAGGGCGTCGAGCGCCAGTCGCTGACCGGTACCCCAGGCCATGTTCTGGCCGGCACGCGCCAGCTCGATCGCCAGCGGTCCGCGCCCGGACACTGCAAGCTCGGAAAGGCTGGCGCCGAGGCTGCGGCCCGTGGCGACCGAAACCGAGAGCAGATCGAGCGCGTCCGGCAGAGCGATAATCATGCGCCGATGCCTTTGCCGGGCAGCCCGCTCGAGCATCAGGTCCGGGCCGAAGAAGCCACCGAGGCCGGCGGCAATGGTAATCGGCGGACCGAGCCGCGGCGACAGCAGCGAAGCCATGGTGAGGCCCGTCATCAGACCGAACGCCGCGGCGAAAGCCTTCGCGACGAGAACGGAGCGCACGTTCGCCGCTTCCCGCCCGGCTCGCTGCAGGCGATCTGGAAGTCCCAGGTTCTTTGCCGCGGCGGGAATCGCTCCGGGGCGGGCGGCCCCGGTGGCTGACTCAGCGTCCGCCGTGGATCTGAGCAGGTCCCGACCCGCCGCGAGCAGAAGCCCCACGGCCAGCAGGCTCACCATGAGCGCGCCGGCAGTCATGACTCCCCGACCCGGGCCAGCTTCGAGATCGCGAGAAAGCCGGCCGCCTGAAGCGCGGCGGAGAGCGAAAGCAGGACCAGCGCCGGGCCAGATCCGAAGATCGAACCGATGAACCCGTGGCTGATCAGCTCGGTGAACAGTGCCGCGCCGACCGGCATCGCGACCACCAGATACCCGGTGAACCGTGCCTGGGCGGTCGCTGAGCGTGCGTCTTCGGCCACCCGGTCCCGCTCAGCGGCGCCGTCGGCGAAACGCCGGAGCAAAGCCGCGAGATCGCCACCGGCGGTCCGCTGGCTGATCAGCGCCGTGGCGAAGGCGTCAACCCGCTGAGAAGCGAAACGCTCCGCCAGCGAATGGATGGCACCGCTCGTCGAATGACCCAGGTCGAGCGCGTGGCGCAGGTTCGCGAACTCAGTTGCCGCCGGCCCTTCGAGCGAAGTCGCGGCACTCGCCAGTGCCCCGCGGGGTGAATGTCCCGCCGAAAGGCTGTCGGCGATTGCCCGGGCCACGTCCGGCAGAGCCCGTTCGACCGCACGGCGATACCGGTCGCGGCTGCGCCTGACGGCAAAGAGCGCAATCAGAGGGCCGGACAGGGCGAGCACCAACGCCAGGGTGGGACTTCCCAGGTACCAGCCGGCGCCGATCGCGAGGATGCCGCCGAGCAGGGCCAGCCGGGCCCGCTCTTTGGTCGTTGGCAGGTATCCCTCGCCCCTGACCCGTCGCAACGGCTCGACCGTCGTCCGGACCCAGTCCGGCAAAGCCGGACTGACCGCGACCACTTCGCGCAACGCGAGCGCAACGAGACATCCGGCGACGGCACCGAGCAGCAACGGCACCGGGCCGATCCCGGTCACGGGTCCACCTCGAGAATCGACTCGACCTTCCGTGATCCGTCCGGGCACCGGATGAGGTGCACGATCAGATCGATCCCGCGGCGGAGCTGGGTGGCCACGACCTCGACCGGCAAACCGATGCCGGCCATCAGGGTCAGCACCTCGAGGCGCCGCAGCGCGTCTTCGGCCGAGCTTGCATGAACGGTCGAGAGAGCACCGTCATGGCCGGTGTTGAGGGCGGTCAGCAGGTCTAGCGCCTCCGGACCGCGCACCTCGCCGATCAGGATGCGGTCCGGGCGCATCCTGAGGGCGTTCTTCAGCAGGTCGCGGATCGTCACTTCTCCCCGTCCTTCGATGCTGGGCGGCCGCGACTCCAGCCGGACCACGTGAGGCTGGTCCAGGTTCAGCTCGGCCGCATCTTCGATCGTGATGATCCGCTCCGACGGATCGAGGAACTGCGACAGGGCATTCAGCAGCGTGGTCTTGCCGGAGCCGGTGCCACCGCTGATCAGCACGCTTCGCCGGTTATTGATCGCGCGTTCGAGCATTTCGGCCTGCGCTCTGGTGAGCGTTCCCAGCTCGATCATCCGCTGCGGCCCGGGCCGCTGAATCGAGAAGCGCCGGATCGACACGGTCGGTCCGTCGACCGCGAGTGGTGGAATCACCACGTTCACCCGGGAACCGTCCGGCAACCTCGCGTCGGCCATCGGACTCAGTTCGTCGACCCGCCGTCCCAGGGGCGCCAGTATCCGCTCGATCGTATTGAGCAGCTGATCGTCGTCGGCGAACCGGACCGGCGCCGCCTCGATCCTTCCGCGGCGCTCGACGTAGACCCGCTCGGGGCCGTTGACCATGACCTCTTCGATCTCGGTGTCCTCGAGCAGCTCCTCGAGCGGCCCCAGACCAGTCGCTTCCCGGGTGATGCGTTCGATGACCTTTTCGCGACTGTCGGCCGAAAGCACAGCCGCGAAGTCCTCGACCGCGTTGCGGATCGCCTGATCGATCGTCTCGTCGGTGACCGGCACCGCGTGGCGGCGCTCGACCAGGCTGCGATGGATCGCGGAAGCGAGCTGGTCGACCGGGTCGCGGTCCGGAACGGAATCTTCCATCAGGGCGAGCTTCCGGGAAGGATCGTGACCCTGCGGGCGAAGCTCTCCGCCTCGACCAGGTCGATTGCCTGTCGGCGACTCAGTCCCAGCGTGACCTGGGTCAGGCCGACGCCCGCATCGCTGGCTCCGGTCCGGCCGATCGCGATCAAGGGCACCTGCCGGGCGGCAACATAGGTGCGGCCATCGCCTGCACCCGCCCGGGCCTCAGTGGTCACGAGCACGTCGACCCGGCCGGACGTCCCGTTCAGGGCTCCGGCCCCGGAAACCGAGATCTCGACCGCGTGGCGACCGTGTCCCGGAGCGGCCGGCTTCTTGCGCTTTGCTTCCGGCCGGCGCAGCAGGTTCGCGGTCAGGTAGCTGCCCACGTAGAGAGGTCCGGCAGTTTCGAGTCCGATCGCCTGCTCGGCGCCGGTCATCACCCCGGACGGCGCGAACCGAACCGGGATCCGCCGGATCTCGAAGTTCTGTGCGGCCATTTTCGGAGAAAGTTCCTTGCCCCGCCCGATCGCCGAGGTGACCACCACGACGGGCCGCATCGTGCCGTAACTGTCGACCACCGAAGTCGAATAGCCGTTCACAAGGGTCACGGCCAGGCCTGCCGAGGCCAGTGCGAGCACAGTGAGCAGCAGGGCCCGCCGGCGGCGGCTCACCAGTTCACCCGGATGGGCGATCTCCGGGCCGAGGCCGATGATGAAGCGGGCAGGGTCAGAACCGCCTTCGATCCATCTCCCGAAAGTTCGAGATCGAGTCGGCCCTCGTGGTCCTCGGCCACCCGCCGGACCAGATCGAGGCCGTGACCGTGGCGGCGCCGGTCCGCGACTGCACTCCGGGGCCCCCGGGTGCCCGGCCCTTCACACGACCGGCCGGGCTGCCTGCCGTTGTCGATCACTTCGACCTTCACCCAGCGCCCGACCGTCAGGCCGTTGACGGTGATGTTCGGTCCGCCGTGCTCGATCGCGTTGAGGATGAGGTTCTCGACCGCCCCGGAGATCGCGGTTCCGTCACCGCGAACCAGAGCGTCAGGACCAGCCCAGCGCAGGTTGACTTCGGAACCACCGAGGCGGGCCCGGGACTGCCAGCGTCGCACGCAGGCATCTACCATCAGCCGGCAGGCGAGCAGCTCACGGCTGCCGCCTCCACCAGGAAGTCCGTTCAGTTGCCGGTCCAGATCACTCAGCGCCCGGATCGCCTGCCAGACCGATCCGGTCGTGGGTGTGGGTGCCCGCCCCGGCGTTGCCACCTCGGTCGCCAGGGCCAGTGCCTGAAGGGGCCGCCGGACTTCGTGGAGAGCCCGGTTGAGGGCGGTCCGGCGCTGGGTCCACCGCCAGGACTGGGCGGCAAGCAGGAGGAGGAGAAGGATCGGGGCCAGCCAGCCGGAGCCTGGCGAACTGAAGATCTCGGTCACGGCGACACCAGCCGGTAGCCGACACCCCAGCAGTTCACGATGAAACGACCGTCGTCGGGGTCGAGCTTGCGGCGCAGGCGACTTGCGTGCGCCTCCAGTGTTCGGGTGTGGCCGAGTGACCGGTAGCCCCACACGTCCCGCAGTAGTTCCTCCTTCGAGTAGACCCGGGTCGGCTGCTCGGCAAGCGCCCCCAGCAGGGCGAACTCCTTGCTGGAAAGTTCGATCGGTCGACTACCCACCTTGACGGTGCGCTCGGCCCGGTTGATGGTGATTTCGCCGGCCCGGAGGACTTCGGTGGGGTTGCCCGACCGCCGCCTCAGCACCGCACTGATCCTCGCCAGGAGTTCCCCGTACTGGTACGGCTTCACGACATAGTCGTCCGCACCCTGTTCGAGCCCCCGGACCCGGTCGCGTTCGGTACCACGACCGCTGAGGACTATTACTCCCATCGCCGTATCGAACCGGCTGATCGACCGGTCGGGTTCGCGGATCTCGCGCAGGACGTCCAGTCCGGAAGCGTCGGGCAGGCTGAGGTCCAGCAAGAGCAGGTCCGGGGAGTTGAACTGGCAGAGTCTGAGCGCGTCCGCAGCGGTCGGCGCAGCGAGCACTTCGTACCGGTCGGCCGCGAGGTGGTCGCTCAGCAGTTCGAGGGTGGCCCGGTCGTCTTCACAGATGACCAGCTTCGCTATGACGTTTCGCTCAGGCAACATGCTCGCCTAAGTTGCCGGCGGCCGAACCTCTCCCCCCTGACGCCGGGGGGGAACCAGTTCGAGCACCGAATGGGCCCGCTTCGTGAACAGACACCTTCGGGGCGGCACGCCGAGGCAACGGCGCACCACCCCGCCGGACTCGTCGAGGAAGAAGATATCGAGCGCAAAGCGCATGCCGAAGGTGTGGACGGAGCGGCACCGCGGGATCAACAGGCCCGGTCCCGCCGGCTCCCGGTCAAGGTGTGACAGCCCCAGCAGCCGCGCAGAAGCTGACGCCGCCACCGGCACCTCGATACCTCCCACCGACCGACGCGGCAATCCGGATAACCGGCCGGCGAGAGCAGCTTGTGTGCTCGAGACTCGGTCCATGTGAAGTTGAGGAGGCACCGCCTCCGGTTCGCCCCCTTAGTACCCGCGGCGCAACATCGCGTGCTCGTTACGGCTGTGCAACGGGACTTGTCAGATGCAACCCCTTGTTCAGTGCACCCGGTTAAGGCACGACTGAAGGCCCTTCACGGCATGATCCACCGGCGCCTTCAACTCACGCTTCAACTCCGGCTTCAACTCTTGTCCTGGCGCGTCTGGCTCAAAAAGTGGAACGAAAACAAACCCGAAGAGGCAACTACGAGTCGGGCACCGACTACGTGCTCGAATACGGCAATCTGAGATTTGCGTTCAACGAACGTGACTTCAGCCAGCGCGTGGAACAGGCGGCCGTCCGCCTGGGATTCGTTGAACCGGGATTGACCCACGGCGAGATCCACGACCTCCTCCATCTCGCCGTCTCCGGTGAAATCGAAGAGCCCTCCTCCGAGCTCGGAGTCCACGTAACCCACCACTGGGAAGACCTTTCCGGCCCGTCGAACCAGAGCTTCGTCCACTGGATCCGTCGCCTCGTCTTCCGCGGAGCCTGGCTCGACCAGCGGGTCAAGGAAGGCGAACTCGACATCGTCTTCGACGAGCGCCGCCAGTCCTTCGGATACATCCAGCCAGACCGAGGGCCGGAAATGATCGAACTGGCCAAAGAGCCAAGCTGGAAGCGCGTTTCTTTCCGGAGTCACTGATTCGGACTACCAACTTGGCGGCAAAACCGGAATAAGGGGAAGACTTTCGGTTTTTCCCTCTCTCCGCCATCACAGTCTTTTCTTAACTGCATCCAAATTGACATTCCCCGTGTGATGTCTCTGAAGTATCAGACCCATGCGGGTTTCAGGGAAAGCCAACTTGGATGTCTCGAGTAGCTGCCCATGTCTCTACTTTGTTACCCCGGTAAGGGCCTCAGCGGCGATGCGGGACTTCATGGTGCACAGCCATCCGCGTGTGACCTGGAACGGGTGGCGCCAAATTCTCTCGGAATACCGGAGCCGTGCGGTAGCGCGAGCGAGGATTTCCGAGGAAGATTTGGTGACAGGACCCGTGACGAGAGGGTCCCCGTCTACAGCTTGCCGAGGAGCTCTTCGTTGCTTTCTGACTCGTTGATCAGCTGGACCAATCTGGCTGCCGCCGGGATTGGCTCCATTTCCTTCAGCTCTGCCCTCAGGCGCCTCAGGGCGTCGAGTTCGCTCTCGGTCAGGACGGCTTCCTGGCCCGACAGGGCGCAGGAGGATACGTCCAGTGAAGGCTTGATTCCGGCTGCTGCCAAACCCGAGTCGAGGCGGATCGTGGCGTTTTCGGTCGTGTGGACTGCGTCCATCACTGCCTGATCGCCGGGTGAGCCCCAGAGGGCGGTGGCGATCACCGTGACCGAACCGGCACTTTCCTCCTCGAGTTCGCGACCGGTACCGAAGAACGGCTTGACGGATCCGGCATCGCCGTAAGCGTTGCCGAGACGGGTGAGGGAGTCGACGATGATCACGACGTCCTCCCCGGCTTCGGCCTGACGCTTGACCTTGGCCAGGGCGCGCTCGGCGATACGGATCTGCTCGTGGGCGCCAAGATCGGCGGGGGCCGCCTCGACCGATACATCTGGAACCTCGCGGGTCCAGGCGGTCACTTCTTCCGGGCGTTCGTCGACCAGCAGCACGGTGACGTCGGTTCCCGTTTCGGTGCCGCCGGCGATCGCCTTGGCCAGCGACCGCAGGAAGCTGGTGCGGCCGGCACGCGGCTGGGCTTCGACCAGGACACGCTGGCCGAAGGCCAGGGGTGCCAGAAGGTCGACTGAGCGCGCGAGCACGTCGTTGCTCTCGGCCTTCAGCGGGATGTGGCGGTGCGGCGCAATCGGGGTCAGTCCGTCGAAAGTCGGGCCACGTTCGTCCTGCGGCGGCTCGCCGTTCACCTTCTCGACCCTGACCAGGGACGGGCGGCGCTCGCCGCGACGGGCCGGACGAACCGGACCGCTGACCTCGTCACCGGCACGGAGCTGGCAGCGGCGGATCTGGGCCGGAGAGACGTACACGCCCGCGTCGGACTCGCCTTTCGTCTTGAGGAGACCACTGCCGCGCGGAAGTACGTCGAGCACACCGGTGACCTCGGACATCTCGGGTTCGGAGTCGCCCTTCTCGTCGGATCCGTTGCCCTGCCCGGTGCGGTCACCACGGGACTCGCGGTCGCCCCCGCCATCACGGCGGGAACGGTCGCGGCCACCGCGGCCGCGTCGCTTGCGGGGACGGGACGACCCGCCAGACCCGCCCGAATCGCCCGAATCGCCGTCATCGGAATCGTCACCATCGGAATCGCCACCGTCGGACAGCTTGTCGACGAGGTCTTCTCGGCGCAGTTTGCGGAATCCGTCAATCTTCATCTTGCCGGCGAGCTCATGGAGCTCAGCCAGACTCTTGCTTTCGAAGTCAGTCATTTCTCATCCTCATTCCGGGCAGGTCACGTGGCTGCGACTCGATGCCCGATTCAGTTCCGGGACCAGTGTGGGCCGGAACGATTTGCGTCAGGCAAGGTTATTGAAGCGTTTGTCTCCGGGGCTAGCGGGTGCTGAGCACAGCCGGGTTGAGACCCTCTGCCAGAGCGGTTTCGAGCCAGAACTGCGTTTGTCGCTCGATTTCCGCCTCGGACCAGCCGAGGCTGAGTGCCATGACTTCAGCCACCGGTCGCACCGATTCGGCCGTGTCGAGGCTCGATGCAGCGGTCAGACCGAGTCTCGTCCGGCGGAGCAGAACGTCAGCGATCGTCTGTGCCTGCTCGAACTCGACCGCCACCGCGACCTCAGCCAGCAGGTCCGGGCGCCCCGCGACCACCGGTTCGCCCAGTCCCGGGTCCGCCTTGATCAACTGCAGAACGCCTCGGGCAGCATGGCCGTACCGGAACGCAAGCTGGTTGAGTGCATCCTCGGAGATTCCTTCAGGGGCATCCAGCATTCCCGGATCGACCTCCATGCCGAGCGGTATCTCCGCCGTCTGGCAGCGGGCCTCGCGACCGGAGCGCTCGACGATGCGATCGACCGTCTGCTTGGCCATCCGGCGCCAGGTCGTGAGCTTGCCGCCGGTGATCGTCAGCATCCCCGAGGAAGTCTCGTAGAGCTCGGCCCGCCGGGAGATGTCGACGGACTTCCGCGGATCGCCGGTGCTGATCAACGGCCGCACGCCGGCGTAAGCGCCGACAACGTCCTTCTCGGTGAGCTGCTTGCCGGAGAAGTTGTTGATCGCTTCGAGCAGATACTCGATGTCGTCGGGCCGGGGCGACACCTCGTCGATGCCCCCGTCGTGATCGACGTCGGTGGTCCCGACCAGGGTGCGTCCGTACCAGGGCAGGGCGAAGATGCCGCGCCCCGCGCCCGCCGGTACGACGCAGGCGGCCCGCCCCATGTCGAGGTCGTCGGTGGAAAAGAGCAGGTGGGCCCCGCGGCTCGGCGCGATTCTCGGTACGTCCTCTTCGTCTTCGATCTCGCCCGGGCGGATCCGGTCGGCCCAGACGCCGGTCGCGTTGATGACGTTGTCGGCACCGACCTGGATCGTCTCGCCCGACGCGGAATCGACCAACTCGACTCCGTCGGCCTTGCCGCTCTTCTCGGTCACCCTGGTCACCTGGGATCCGTTCAGACAGACGGCACCGAAACGTTCGGCTTCGCCGAGGATCGTCAGCACCAGTCGCACGTCATCGGTCTGGCAGTCGTAGAACAGATAAGCCGATTCGGGGTCGCGGTCGGCCAGTGCCGGCACCATGTCAAGGACCTCTTCACGGTCGATCGTGCGGTGACGGTCCGGCGACCAGTCCCCCACCGCTTCTCCGGGACGGTGTCGGCGACGAGATTCACGACGGCGGCTTCGGCCGCCGACTCCGGCGAGGACGTCGTAGGCGTTGAGACCGATGCCGATCTTCCGGTCACGCTTCTCGTCCTTCAGGGTCGGCACGAGGAAAGGCGTCGGGTAGACCAGATGGGGAGCGAGCTCGACCATGAGTTGCCGTTCCAGCAGCGCTTCGCGGACCAGGCCAAGGTCGAAGTTCTCCAGATACCGCAGGCCGCCATGAACCATCTTCGATGAACGCGACGAGGTGCCGATCGCGTAATCCCGCCCTTCGAGCAGGGCGACGGAATACCCGCGTGAAGCGGCGTCGAGCGCAACGCCGGCACCGGTGATGCCACCACCGATCACGACGACCTCGAACCGCTGGCCGGCGATTGCCTCAAGTGCCGCGGAACGACTCAGCAAGGCATCACCACTTCATTCGTCGCACGAGCAGCACTGTGCCACCGGCCAGACCACCAGAGACGACCAGGAAGATCAGCATCGCGACAATCGGAGATGGTTGAGGTCCCTGGCGTGAAGCGGCGAGGATCGCCTCGGTCGGCGCAACCGGCACGACCGGCACCTCGGTATCGAGGGGCGGGAGTTCGGAGTCGGTCTCAGCCGGATCGGAGCCGCTGCCGGAACCAGTCGAAGAACCACCGGAGCCACCGCCGGGTACGCCATTCGAAGCCCCACCTGGCGAACTCGAACTCGAACCGCCACTGGTGCCGGAAGAGCTGGAACTGTCGAAGAGGTTCGGGGTGCTGCCGGAGCTGGTGCTCGACCCGGTGCCCGGACTGGACCCACCACTGTTCGTATTCGTCTTGTCCTTGTCCTTGTCCTTCTCCTCGAGCGGCGGCTGCTTGACCGGCAGCGTCTCGCCGGAAAGAGCGATCAACGTGTCCGCCGTGACCCAGACCCGGGTCTGGTCACTCGACTTCGAATACCAGATGCTGCCGTCGTCCTGCTGACGGGCGAGCAGGTAGTCGAGACCAGAGTTGCCGTTTTCCTTGAAGTACTCCCGACCCTTTCCGGAAGCCATCGCTCCCTGAAGGGCTAGCGCGGTTGACTGCGAGTTGACGGTGCCCGACGAACCCCAGCCTCCAGCGTCCTTCTGGGCCCTTTTGAGGTACGCAATCGCCGGCCGGATGTTCTTCCTGCCGTGCATCGCCTGGAGCACGCTTCCGGTCGAATCGGCGTCGCTCTTGGCCTTGCTCGAGATTCCCCAGCCGCCGGTATCGAAGTTCTGAGCCGAGATCAGCCAGTTGACGACCCTCGCCTTGGCCCCTTCGGCTTCGGCCGAGCGGAACGCCAATGCGGCGTAGGCGGAGACGTTGACGTTGTCGCCGTAGGAATTGTTGTTGCCCCGCCGCACATGGAGTGCGGTGACGAGGTCCCGGCCACGAAAGTCCCGGGGATTCTGGCCGACGGTCTTCAGCGCCAGGATCACCAGCGCCAGATCCGCGGCGCTGTCCACCTTCTTCCGCTTCGCCAGCAGGTACTCGTAGGGATCGTTCGAATTGGTGACGACATCGAGCGGATTGATCCCGGCCGCCGCGAGCCCGAGCATCGACCTCGCCGTGATGCTGACCGACGAATCACCATCGGGCGAGGAAGGAAACCCGCCGTCGTCGTTCTGCTGGCCGCGCAGCCAGGTGCCGGCCAGCGCCGCTTCGTCGGTCGTCGAGGCTTTGGCTGGCGGTGTGGCGACGATTGCAGCCAGGGAAACGGCAACCAGGAGCACACCGGCGACCGACGTGGCCTGCTGCCATTCGAAGCGTTCGCGGAACCGGCGCAGCGCAGCGACCATCGCCGGGCCGACGGCCAGGGCGAACAGGAAATTCCCGGCTATGTGCGCTAAATCAAATGGAATTGCTCTCACCTCCAATGCAAGGTACCGGTCCAGCGACATTTCCCCCCCAAATGCGACCATCGTCTGAAAATTCATCCAGAGTCCGAAGATGAGCCCGGCGGCTCCGCAGGCCAAGGCGAGAGTCAGTCGGCTGCTCCGTCCCCGGGTCAGATAGAAGAGCGCACCGCCGGCCACGCCGGTCATCCCCCAGCCGACCATCTGCCAGGGGGTCCAGACGCCCTGCCCCAGCCAGAAGTTCGAAACCAACCCGCCGAGGGCACCAACGGCGAAGCCGGGAGCCGGCCCCAGCGCAAAGCCCGAGAAGAAGACGATGTCGGTCGTGGCGACGACGTTGGGGATCGGGGCGAGCACGATCCGGCCCGCAACCGCCAGCGCGGCAAGCACCGCGACCAGCGCCACGATCTGCGATGGCGGCCGCGATCGCTCGTACCAGAGCATGCCGGCGCCGAGGGCGAGCATCAGGATGATCGCCGTGGTGACCTGCCAGGTCATGCCTGGCCACCTCGCAGCGTGGTGTCGAGCCAGCGGGCACCGTCGCCCACACTGACCATGCCGGGCCGGTCGAGCACCCGGGCGACCTCCGATGCGAAGTACCAGCCGCCCGAAAGGACTGTGCCGGTGCCAGCATCGGCGATCAGTTCACCGTCACCGAGCAGAACCACCCGGTCGGCGAACGTGACTGCGAATTCAACGTCGTGGGTCGAGATCAGAATCGCGGCACCGCGCTCGGATAGGCGGGTTGCCAGCCTGCTCAAACCGTCCTTCAGACCGCGGTCCATCCCCCGGGTCGGTTCGTCGAGCGCGACCAGACCGGGCAGCTCCTTGCCCTCCATGCGTCCCGCCAGCGCGATCGCCAGGGCGAGCCGCTGCCGCTCTCCTCCGGACAGGTCACGAGGGTCACTCTCGGGGTCGAGGAGAAGGCCGACAGCTTCGAGTGCCGCCTCACCGGCGGGACCGGAAAGCTCGTCGCGGATGCGTTCGCGCACCAGGTAGTCACCGGGGTTCTGCGTCAGGAGAGCGATTCCGCCCGGTGTTTCCACCTTTCCCTTGACCGGATCGATCAACCCGGCGGCCGTTCGCAGGAAGGTGGACTTGCCGGCTCCGTTCCTTCCCATCAGGGCGACCAGTTCTCCCGGCTCGACCTCGAGGTCGATGCCTCGAAGGACGTCGACCGGCCCGTCTCCGGGGTCGAGTTCAACCCAGAGGGCCTTCGACCTGAGGGCGCGTCCGGTACTCCGGGATTCCGGTTCCCCGGGCTCGTCCACGTCCTCGCCCGGTTCGAGTCCCGGCTGGATTCCCCGCAGGCGCAGCGTGGCCCGCGCGTCGCGAACCCCGACCGGCAGCGGATCGAGGCCGGCACAGGAGAACAGACGCGCGGAGGGAGTGGCCAGCGCCGGGTCGGTGGCGATTGCGTATTCGAGGAACTCGCGAGGACCGCCGTCGAAGCCGATCCGGCCCTGTTCCATTGCGATCACCCGGTCGGCGGCGGCCAGGCAACGTTCGATCCGGTGTTCGGCGAGGACGACAGCCACCCCCCACTCCTCGTTCAGCCGGCGCAGCAGCCAGATCAGCTCGTCGCCGGCCACGGGGTCAAGCTGCGACGTGGGTTCGTCGAGCAGGACCAGCGGCGGGCGGGTCACCAGAGCGACCGCGAGTGCGACCCGCTGCATCTCACCGCCCGAAAGGGTGGTCACGGTTCGCGGCAGCAGGTGCGGGATGTTCAAGGCGAGCGCGACCTCTTCGACCGCCCGGGCCCTTTCGGCCGGATGGTCACCGCGGAACCGCAGCGGCAGGTCGAGTTCGGCCGCCACCGTGGTCGAAATGATCTGCGTCTCGGGATCCTGGGCGACGTATCCGACGACGTCGGCCAGTTCACCCGGACCGGACCGGCGTGTGTCTCTCCCTGCCACCATGGCTTTGCCTTCGATCTCGCCGCCGTGAAAGTGGGGAATCAGACCACACGCGGCCCGCAGCAGCGAGGTCTTGCCCGTGCCCGAGCGCCCCGCAAGGACGAGGAACTCACCCGCTTCGACACGCAGCGAGACTTCGCGCAGAACCGGTTCAAAAGCGCCGGCATACGTATAGGACAGGGAATCGATGTCCAGCGCCGGCCGACCCGTCGCCATTTCAGCGGCCTTGGACATCTCGCCTCCCGCCGCGTCGCCAGGTCGTGAAACCCGCCAGTAGAAGAAGCGCTGCCAGCGCCACGGACAACGGGTCTGGCGAGTATCGGAGTTCCGGGTAGGTGACGAGCTCCCCTGCGCCCATGACGATCGAGAACAATGCCGCTACGGCGAGGATCGAGCCCGCGACCCAGAACCTCGTGTCGTAGCGCGACGGGATTTTTTTGAACTTGGTGCCGCCCGAGCTTTGCGCGTAGCCCCGCAGTTCGAGCGTGGCGGCGACGTCAACCGCCCGGTCGAGTGAACCCGCTAGCAGCCGGTGCGCCATGGCCACCTTGCCGACCGGGGTCGCACCGGGGCCACGCAGCGTCGCGGCTTCCGAAAGGCGGGCCTGGTCAGTCGCCGCGAGTGGTACGAGCCTGGAGATCAGGGTCGCGGTGAGAGCGGAGCGCCGGGCGACTCCGTGGACCGCCTGGAGGATCCGGTCGGGGTCGACGCAGGCCGAGTAGACCCCGATCACGACCATCGTGCCGAGGACACGCAGCCCGATCACCCCGCCGGCCGCAAACGCTTCGAAGGTGACATTGACCTGACCGAGGATCGGCCATTCACCAAGCCGGGCCAGGACGGTGGCCCCGCGGCTGGTCACCAGGACGTTGATCAGCACCATCGAGACCGCGAGCAGCAGTCCCAGCCGTACCGAGAACCAGACGGCCCGATCGGCCCGGCATCCGAACCCCGTTAAGCCCGCGCCGATCGCGGCCGCCAGGAGCACGACCGGATCTGAAGACAGGAAGCAGAGGACCAGATACGCGCCCAGGTAGAGCCCCACGGGCGCCAGGGACGCGGTCTGGAGGGTGCCGCGACGGGGAACGTAGGCGAGTGGTGAAAGTCTCTTCATGACGTCAGGTCAGGGTAGGGGCAGGGCTTCGGTCTCACCTTCAAATGAGACCACTGCATAGTGGCGGTCGAGGTCCTTCCGGTTGAAGGCGAACGCGGCCTGGGCCACACCCTGATCAGAACCTCCGGTAACGACCCAGACGGGCGGGCCGTCGCCGCGCCTCATCGCCGCAACCAGGCCCGCCGCCGAGCCGAAGTCCCGAGCCGTCTCGCCTTCGACGTCGAGACCCAGCAGGCGGTCACCTTCGGAACCAGTGGCGAACCGGGCGAACACTCCGCTCGACGAGGATTTCGAGTCGAGTCGGGAGACGTCGTCGTCCGAACTGATCTCGGCCCAGCGACCGACCACGATGCGAAGCAGGTCACCGTCCACAGGGGCGACACCGCCGGTGATGGTGGCTTTCACGCCTTCTCCTTCAAGTTCGTTCTGTACTCGCGTACAGGCAGGCCGGGTGCTTTGGCAATCGACGACCACCGGCCAGGTCGTGCCTTTGTAACCGGTCGACATCGGCGCGGGAAAGGCTCCGACCACCGCTCCGACCTCCATCGCGTCAGTCCAGTCGCGATAGTCCCACCAGACCTGGTCGCCGGCGTTGACGGGAAACTCGGTACCGCCGACCTCAGAGACGACACCGTTTACCGAGAAGAACCAGTCGAAACTGCGGCCACCCGGCGTTCCACCTTCGATCCCGTCAACCGACTGGACGAAACCGCCGCCGTAGCGCGTCTCGATCTCCGCATTGTCATCGAGGACACGAATCGCGTTCTCGGATTCCGTCAGGTCGTCGAGTGCTTCGTCAACCAGAATCTCATTGCCGTGGTCCTGAGTCACCACCAGGTGCGCAGTGCCTTCCTGGCTGCCGGCACCGAGGCCGCAGCCGGAACAACCCATCACGACCGCCGCCAGCACGGCGGCGGTCGTGATGAACCATTTTGGATCGGGAGCGGTGATTACTTCCTGATCCTGATGACGAGGCGATTCGAAGGAATCGTGCCACTTCGACGAGCGACGATCCTGGTCTTCTTCCTGACCGTGACCCTGGTGTATCCCTTTGAATCGGTCAGCGCACCGCCGACTGAGAGCTTGGCGCCTTCAACCGGCTTGCGCCGGCCTTTCGAGTTGTAGGCAAAGACCCGTACCTTCGGCTTTGCGCCCTTCTTCACTTTGGCCGGGCCCTCAAGGAAGAGCTCGTCCGGATTCGGCTCGCTGAAGTCCGCGACCTGGTACCAGAGCGTGACGTCGTTCTTCCTGAGCACGACCGCTTCGGCACCCACCTGCGCGTCGGCGTGATTCACCTTGAGCAGCCAGAAGCCGGTCGGCCTGGCGATGAATCCGCCGATGCCGCAGACGCCGAGACCGAAATCCGAGGCATTGGTGATCGAGAGCGGACGCAGCGACGAAACGGACTTCGATGCCCGAGCGAGCAGGCCGAGTGCCGTCGGGCCCTCGACCGTCGTCGAAGCATTGGTCGAGCCAGGGCCGAAGCAGGCTGCCTTCGAGCTTGACTTGACCGACGTTGTACCGGTGGTGAGCTTCTTGTCCACCAGGATCCTGCCTTTGGTAGTGACTGCCCTGACGGTCGAAGAAACCTTCTCGGCCGCATTGGCCGGGGCTGCCACGAAGGCGAACAGCATGAGTAGTCCGAGGACGAGACCCAGGACGGGTTTGGTGATTCGATTCTGCATTGGTGTCTTTCGTTCCGGCAGCCGTTACGCGAGGCCGCTGTTGTCGGTACGCCTAAGGGTCTCGCCGCCTTGGATCCGCGCGAAGCGTGGATCAAGACGTCAGGACCCGATTTTTTTGGCGTAAAGTCGGCAGGTCTTCGGACTAAGACGTTGTGCAGAGGCAGCCTTCCCAAGTTTCCACCCAGTGGCTGAGTGCCTCTCATTACGTCCCTACCGCTGCGCGCCAGTTCCGGAATTTGACCGGATTCCCTGACCCCGCTGAGTGGGGGTGCGACCGACTTCAAGGAGATCATAGCCCTGATCGTCCCCTGAACGCCCTGCCCGGCCGGACGCTGGCCGAGGTCACTCCTATACCGTTGCCCGTCGATGGAATCGCTGGCCCAACTGATGCACGCCCTCCCCCTCGCCCTCGGCCCGAGCTGGCTCGACCCCGAGACCCTGATCGAGAAGTTCTCGATGATCGGGCTGCTGCTCATCGTCTTCGTGGAATCCGGTCTCATGTTCGGCTTTTTCCTGCCGGGTGACTCGCTGCTGTTCACCGCGGGGCTGCTCTCGGCGACCACCGACCTCCTCCCCAGCATCTGGGTGCTCGTCGTGCTGATCCCGATTGCCGCGGTCGCCGGCGACCAGTGCGGATACTGGATCGGTCGCCGGTTCGGCCCGCCGCTCTTCAACCGCCCGGACAGCCGCCTCTTCAAACGCGAGTTCGTCGACCAGACCGCGGTTTTCTTCGAGAAACACGGCCCGAAGGCGATCATCCTGGCCCGGTTCGTTCCGATAGTCCGCGCCTTCGTGCCGGTCATGGCCGGCACTTCGAAGATGAACTACCGGACCTTCCTCACCTTCGACATCGTCGGCGGGATTCTGTGGGGCGCAGGCGTCACGACGCTCGGCTACTTCCTCGGCCAGATCGATTTCGTCGAGAAGTACATCGAGTTCATCCTGATCGGCGTCGTTGGCCTTTCGTTCGTCCCGGTGATCCTCGAGATCAGGAAGGCACGCAAGGCAGCCAGAACGCACCAGAAGCCTGAACCTTTTGAACCACCGATCGACGAAGAAGGCGAGCCAGTCCACCCGGAGCGGTAGCCTCCCCCGGATGCGTCGTGTAATTGCAGTCCTGGCCGTCGGGGCGGTCTTCCTCGGGACACCGAGTCCGGCTGAAGCCGTGACCGACAGGACGACTCGCTTCATCGCCGGTTTCGAAGGTTTCGTCTCCTGTGTCTACGCCGATCCCGCGGGCCACGCGACCATCGGCTACGGTCACCTGCTCCACCTCGGCGCCCCGACGAAGAGGGACAGGAGGAAATGGGGCTGCATTTCCAACGCTCGCGCACTGAAGCTGCTTCGCCGGGACCTGAAGTCGACCGAGGACGCTATGTTTGACCAGATCGGCAATGCCGTCGTCACGCCCGCGATGGTCACCGCACTCACCTCATTCACCTTCAACCTCGGAGCGGGTGCCCTCGAACCCCGAAAGACCAAGGGTCAAAAGCGGGCCACCGCGATCGCCAGGCGGGTGCGGCATGGGAAATATCGCCGTGCCGGCAAAGAAATGCTCCAGTACGACGGCGTCATCGTCGGCGGCAAACGAATCGAGCTGAAGGGTCTCCAGATCCGGCGCCGCAAGGAATACCGCCTGATGATCAAGGGAATCAGCGAGCTGAAGCCGTGCACGTCCAACTGCTCCGACAGCGGTCCGGGCGGAGGCCTCAGCCCCGGCTGACAGACGCTCCAGCACTGCTGGAGTCGTAATTCATGCGGCCGAGAGGAGTCGAACCTCCACATCCTTTCGGACACAGGCACCTGAAGCCTGCGCGTCTACCAGTTCCGCCACGGCCGCGTGGGATCGTGGACTCTAATTGACTCGCCGCGCAGGCTGCTGCATGGTGCCGGTGAGCAGTGCCCGGGAACTGCCTGAGCGGCGCCTGGCTTCGTCGACGGCCGGGAATGACAGCTCAAGTACGTGAGTACGATCGCGGTCATTCCCGGTCTTTACTCCTTGCCAGCCGCTCGCAGGCAGTCCCCGTGCACCACTCACTTCATTTGCTTGACCTTCGGGTTTCGACGAGCTTTTCTCGGGAATGGGGGTGGAAGTCGTTTGGATGATGGATCGTTAGAATGGCCGTCGCTTGCCGCTATCGTCCAGGGGTCTAGGACGCCGGATTCTCAGTCCGGAAACCGGGGTTCGAATCCCCGTAGCGGTACTCACCACGAAGACGTTTTCGGAGGGTTGAACATGAAGATCTATTCCTGGAACGTCAATGGCATCCGGGCGGTCATCCGGAAAAACGACTTCGGTCCCTTCGTCGCCTCGCACCGGCCGGACATCCTCTGCCTGCAGGAGACCAAGGCCGAGCAGGGCCAGGCCGAGATCGACCTGCCCGAGTATGAGGAGTACTGGAACTCCGCCGGGAAGGCGGGCTATTCCGGCACCGCGATCTTCAGTCGCCCCAAGCCGGTGGCCGTGCTCAACGACATGGCATCTGAGATTTCGGACAAATACGGACTCCACGACGACGCTTATGGCGATCCCCTCGAAGAAGGGCGGATCATCAGCGCCGAGTACGAGCATTTCTACGTCGTGAGCACCTACGTCCCCAACGCCAAGCGGGACCTGAGCCGGCTCGATCTGCGCTTCAACAAGTGGGACCCGGCACTACTCGCCCACATGCAGGAACTCGAGAAGAAGAAGCCTGTACTGGTCTGCGGCGACATGAACGTCGCCCACACCGAGGACGACCTGGCCAATCCGAAGGCAAACTTCGGGGAACATGGCTTCACCGACGAGGAGCGCGAGGGTTTCCAGAACTTCATCGACGCCGGGTTCATCGACACCTTCCGGCTCTTCAACGAAGGCAACGGCAACTACAGCTGGTGGTCATACATGTCGAAAGCCCGCGAAAGGAACGTCGGCTGGCGGATCGACTACTTCCTCGCTTCAGCGAGCCTCAGAGGGGCGATCACCGGCGCGGAGATCCACACCGACATCATGGGCTCGGACCACTGCCCGGTGAGCGTCGAGCTCGACCTCGCAAAACTCGGCTGAATCAACGCGTCCCCAAACGCAGAACGGGCGGCCCGGAGGCCGCCCGTTCGAAAACTGAACTCGGCGTCGATTCAGCGCACCTTGACTTTCCTCTTTGCCGAGCCGAAACCACCCTGCCTGGAACGGACCTTGAACCTGACTTTCGAGGTGCCGCGCTTCCTGAACTTGACTTTCACCTTGACGGTCTTCGACTTGCCCGGACCGAGCTTCCCGGCCCTGGCCGCTCCCCTGGCTCCCCTGCCCCTTGCGATGACCTTGAGGCCCGTGGCCTTGGACCTGCCAAGATTGGTAAGCCTCACCTTGAAGGTACCCTTACGGCCCTTCTTCACGCGGCCCGGCCCCTTCACCTTGACTTTCGAGAACTTGGCACTTCCTCCCGCTCCCGAGCAGGGCACCTCGAGCGGCGGGGGCTTGAGAATCGAGTCAGGACTGGTCGGGTTACCGGCCGTATCGCGTGTTCCGAGGGTGAACTCGGTGTCGCCCCTCCAGGGACTATTGGCGCAGGTGGTGCGTACGTAGTCCTTGTCCAGGCCGCGTCGGTTGGCGACGGCGTTGTTGGTGCCGGGGATGTTGAGGTCGAAATACCCGACCGCCGAGTCGAAGGCGAGTACCGGGATCGGAACGGTCAGTCTGCTGTCCTTGAGCACGCCCTCCATGTAGATGCCGGTCTGGACACCGTCAGAGTACCCGTAGATCTTGAGCTTCGGCAGTCCCTGGCTGTTGCGCCCGCCATTGAACGCGACCAGCACGGCATCCTTCAGGTTGGGTCCCTCGGCGCTGTTGACACGGGAGAGATACAGGAAGGCCTTGCCGTTGCCGAGGACCGAGTCAGGGCAGCGCTGGATAATCGTATTGGGCTCAAAGCTGAGGTTCTGATCCGGACCGATTTTCGAGTCGGGGCAGACCGGCATCTTCGGATCCGGATTGAAGGTCATCTCATCCGGAAAATTCGCCCGGATCTCCTTCAGTGGCTGGACCGTGGGATTCTGGGGGAACGGTGCCTTGATTTCCACTTCGACCCGCCAGTTGACCGGTCGCAGCTGTGCTTTGGACAGCTTGCCGCTCTGAGGCAGCATGCTGAAATCATAAGTGGAGGTCTCACCTGAAGCCTGTGCCGAACCGGCCCCTGCGAGGATCACGAGCATTGCTGCGAGCATTCCCGAAGCTGTTTTCCAAGCCGTATTCATCGTCTCTCCTGTCCCCGGGTCCTCCCGATGAGAATCCCTGACATTCAAGTACCTTCCCGTTCACAACGTGTTCCAAACCTCGTCACCAATTCGTGTCAAATACTCACGGATTCACGACACCCGGATCTTCCTGAATGTGGATCTGGGCTTGAGACCCTTCCCGCCCACCCTGAACTTGACCCTGGAGGTGCCGGACCTTCTGAACTTCACCTTGACCTTGATGGTCTTCGTCTTGCCCGGCCTGAGTTTCCCAGCTCTGGCCGCGCCCTTGACACCCTTGCCCGAAGCGGAGACCTTGAGACCCGTGGCCGTCGCGGTCCCGACGTTGGTCACAGTCACCCGATAGGTGCCCTTGCCTCCCCGCTTGACCTTGCCCGGACCTTTCACCCTGACTCTGCCGACCCTGGCCTTGCCCGCCAGACCTTCGCACGCGACCGACAGAGGCGGCGCCGAGATTTTCGATTCCGGACCGAGTGGGTCGCCGGCGGTATCCCGGGTCCCCAGCAGGAACCCGACCTGTCCGTCCCATTGGCCGTCCGGACACGTGGCCCTCGCGTAGGCGGGATCCTGGCCCCGGCGGTTCTCGTGGGGCTCGGAAGAGCCCGGAATCTCGAGGTGGAACCTTCCGGTGGCCGAATCGAAAGGCAGGACCGGAATCGACACGTCAAGCTGGCCATCCTCGAGGACGCCTTCCATGTATATACCGGTATTGGCACCCCCTGAGTAGCCATAGATCTTTATCCGCGGCAGGCCGGCGGCAGTGCGCCCACCGTTGAAGATCACGATCACGCCGTCGGTGAGGTTCGGACCGCTCGGCGAATTCGCATGGGAGATGTAGTGCTCGGCGGTGCCGTTGCCGATCACGGAGTCCGGGCAGAGCGCGAGCGCCGCATCCGGGGTAACGCTGAGGTTGCGGTCAGGGCCGATTGCGTTGTCAGGACAGACCTTCATCCGGGGATCGGGGTTGAAGCTCAGTTCACGGGGCAGGCTGGCGCGGATCTCCTTGACCGGAGTCACCGTGTTCGACTGGGGGTACGGAGCTTTGACCTCCACCTCGACCTCCCAGTCGACGGGCTTCGCCAGTTCCCTGAAGAGCGTCCCCGAGATTGGTGTCATGCTCAGCGAACTGGTCGCCGATTCATCGGATGCCTGCGCGACCGGTCCGGGGAGCATCAGCAAAGCGAATGCCAGGGCCAGCCCGATGACCGCACGCGGGCCACATGCTTGTTCAACCTTGATCGATCCCACCCTGTGACTCTCCTGTTCTCGCGCTCAACGCCGATCGGCACCGCAAACAGGAGAGGCGACCCGGGGGTCGCCTCTCCAACTCGCGTGATTCTCTGGTCCTGGTTAGTTGACCTTGACCGTCTTGACCGCGACCTTGGCCTTGACGCCCTTGCCGACGGCCTTGAACTTGGTCTTGATCTTGCCCTTCTTCGAGAACTTGACCTTGACCTTGATGGTCTTGGTCTTGCCCTTGGCGAGCTTTCCGCCG
>JBBSKC010000011.1:0-36580 GCA_038256675.1 Solirubrobacterales bacterium
ACGATGTGGGCGCCCACGATCTCGCCGTACTTCTTGTCGACGACCAGCTTTACCTGTCCGTCGCGGTCTTCGTAGACCGAGCCTGCACCGACGCCGCCCAGCTTGAACTTGCCGACCTTGACGTCGAGGTCGGCTTCTTTCGCCTGAGCCTCGGTCATTCCGACACTGGCGACCTGCGGGTGGCAGAAGGTTGCACCGGGGACCAGGTCGATGTTCACCGGGTGGGTTTCTTCGCCGGCGGCGTGCGCCGCGGCGACGACGCCCTCTTCCATCGCCTTGTGGGCGAGGGCGGGTCCGCGGGTGATGTCCCCGATCGCGTAGACCTTCTCGTTCGAGGTGCGCTGGTACTCGTCGATCGCGACCCGGCCGCTGTCGTCGAGCTTGATCCCCGCTGCGTCGAGGCCGAGCGCTTCCACGTCTGGCACGCGGCCGCCGGCGATCATCAGATAATCAACCTCGGCCGAGTCGTCGCCGTAGGTGAATTTGACCGAGTCCTTGCCGGCTTCGACGTTCTCGACCGCGGTTCCGGTCGAGACTTCGATGCCCTGCTTCTTGAAAGTTCGTTCGACGACCCGGACCACGTCCTTGTCCTCGGCGGGCAGGATCTGGTCCAGCATCTCGATCAGCTTGACCTCGGTTCCGAATCGGATGTAGGCCGAGGCGATCTCGGCGCCGGAAGCACCGGCTCCGACCACGGCGATCGACTCCGGCTTCTCCGGCAGGGACCAGGCGCCCCAGGTGTCGAGCACGCGGTCGCCGAATTCCACGTCGGGAATCGCCTGAGCGATCGAGCCAGTAGCGAGGATTACCTTCTCGGCTTCGTATGTCGTGTCACCGACCTTCACGTTGCCGTCCTCCGTGAGGCTCGCTTCGCCCTCGATGAACTCGATCTTGTTCTTCTTGAAGAGCCCTGCCACGCCGCTCTCGAGCCCGGCCGAAACTTCGGTCCGGCGCTTGCCGAGGGCATCCCAGTCGAGTTCGGCTCCGGTGACCTTGACGCCGAGGTGCTCGCTGCCTTTGGCTTCTTCGAAGATCTCGGCCGTGTGGAGCATGGTCTTGGCCGGGATGCACGCATAGTTCAGGCAGCGTCCGCCAGCCTTGTCCTTTTCGACCACGGCGGTGGACTTGCCTAGTTGGGCGGCCCTGATCGCGGCTACATAACCGCCCGGTCCACCCCCGATCACGATTACGTCAAAAGAGGTCTCAGCCATTGTCAGTCGAGACTACCGAACCGAGGGAATAAGGAATCCAGGTCACTTCGCCCGGTAGAGGGAACGAATGGTCCCGCTGTGCGCCTTGAATGGCGCTGCCCGCTGCTCTCGGGTGACCGTTACTACCTCAGTCCTGCTCCCCGGTGACGGCGCTCTGGTACTTGAAGCCCCGCTCGTAGAAGCCGGTCCTCAGGTCGCTGTTCTGGTCGCCGAACATCGCGATTATCTTGTAACCGCGCCGCTTGGTGATCTCGGCCCGCTGGGAGTTCTTGACGGTTCCCTTGTCAGGTGCCGTGGGAGGCTTCATGTAGAGGCCGGCAAGAGCGGTGTAGCCGATCTTCCTGAGGTTTTCCTCGGCGCCCGCCCGGAGTTCTTCGGTGTCGGGACGGGCTGTGATGATGAACGCTGCGAGGCCACGTTTTCGGGCCAGCTTGTAGACCTTGCGCATCGGCGGGATTGCGGTCTGATCCCGGGCGAGCAGGTGGTCCAGTTCTCCCGCGTCGTAGTCCGGCTGGGCCGATCCATAGAGGTAGCTCGAGGCCGCGGTTTCATCCATGTCCATGGCGATCGCCAGCTTCGGCAAGTTCCGGCAGCGCTTCTTGGTGATCTTCCTCGCCTTCCTGGTCTTCGGGTACCGGACACGGGGCCTGGGCGGGTCGGTCACGGGTCCTGGACCCGGCTTCGGTGCGCTCACGATCTTGTCCGGCAGCCGCGACTTCGGCACGGTGACCGGAATGGTGTAGTCGGCGGCGGGGTCGGCCCCCGGGTCCTTCTTGCCGATCCGAAAACCCTTTGCCCTGCAGGCCCTACGGATCTTGATCGTCGGTTGGGTGCGTTGGAGGATGAACTTACGCGCGTAGGCGGCGACGAACCCGAGGTCCTGGCCGTACTTACCGGAGTCGAAGTACTCCATGCGCTGCTCCGGCGTGTAGTCGTCCGCGGCGGCGGGGCCGGCGAGGCCAAGCAACGCGGCGGCGGCGACCAGCAGGGCCGCCAAGATCGCCGCCGGCCGGAACGAACGGCTTCGGTTACTGCGTGAAGGATTCATTAAAAAAGAGAACTACCGCGAAGCCGGATAGTTGCGTTCCGGCTACCGGCGTCTTGCAGGACTCTCCGGCATCTGGATGCGGGCCATCGCCTTGACCATGAAGAAGAACAGCAGGGCGAGACCGACAAGAAGAATGGTCGTGCTGACCAGCTGGATCAGCGTGCCGGCGACAACCAGACCGGCGATCGCGGCCAGCATAAGCAGGACGAGCAGCATCTGGAAGCCGAGCACCGCCCAGTAACGCGTCTTCCACATTCCCCAGCAGAGCACGCTCATCACCACTGCGGTCGAGATCAGCTGCGCGACGTTCGGCTCGACGCCGTTGACCTTGGTGTCGGTCAGGAGGGCGACGACGGTCGATACCCAGAAGATCGCGGCCACGACGAAGGCGAATCCCGCGCCCACGGTCACCACGGTCGGCCGCTCCCCTTCCTTCAGGGACTCCAGGCCTTCGCGCACCTTTTCGTTTTTGACTTCGGCCTTGGCGTATCCGGCACTCATCGAGTCCGCCCCGACCTGGGGCCGGGCGCCGTTCTCGCCCGGCCGGCTCTTTCGCCGACTCGACTTGCGGGAAGGTTCAGCCACCGGGAAGGACCTCGATGCCGACCGCGGCGAAGGCCCGGCGGAGTTCCGCCGCTACGGTGGCCGGGTCCTTGGCATTCTGGATGGCGCGCACGACACAGATCCGCCGGGCGCCGACGGCCAGCACTTCTCCGACGTTCCCGGGATCGATGCCGCCGATCGCGAAGAAGGGGATCACGGTCGTCTCGGCCGCATGCCGGACCAGGTCGAGACCGACCGCCGGCCGGCCGGCCTTGGTCGGCGTCTCCCACACGGGACCGACGCTGATGTGGTCCACCCCCGATGCCGCCGCGATCTGCTCGGCCGAATGAGTGGATAGGCCGATCAACGCGTCGTTGCCGACGATCCGGCGGGCTTCGTCGACCGGGATGTCGTCCTGGCCGATGTGGACGCCGTCGGCCCGGCACGACACCGCGAACTCGGGATCGTCGTTGACGATGAAAGGAACGCCGTAGTTGTCGGCAAGACGCCGGAAGGTCTGGGCCGAGCGATCGATCGTGCGCATGTCACCGTTCTTCTCGCGAAGCTGAATGATGTCGACACCCCCATCGAGCGCGGCCCTCAACAGTGGCTCGGGGTCTTCGCCGCCGGGACGGGCTTCGCAGACGAAGTAGAGCCGCGCGTTTCGCAGCCTCTCCCGGCGCAGCGCGCCGATGCCGTCGGAGGGTGAAAAGCTCATTGACGCAGTATCCCAGCCCGGCCAGGCGCGGTAGGATCGAACCGACCTGCGGGAGCCCGGAGCTTCGGGCTGAGAGGGTGGCGGAAGCCACCGACCGCCTGAACCTGATCCGGGCAATTCCGGCGCGAGGGAGTGGGCGGTCCGGGGTCGTTTTCAGGCACCATGAACTCGATCGAACCGAACCAGACAAACGGGAACGCATACGACGCCATCGTGGCGGGGGCGGGCGTCATCGGCCTGGCGATCGCCTGGGAGCTCCATTCACAGGGGGCTTCGGTCCTGGTGGTCGACCGCGACCGTCCCGGCGGCGGGACGACCAGTGTCGCCGCCGGCATGCTCGCGCCAACCGGGGAGCTCGACTTCGGCGAGCCGGCGCTCCTCGAAATGAACATGATCTCCGCCGGCATGTATCCCGAGTTCGTGGCATCGATCGAGCGGGTCTGTGGCGGGGTGCTCGGCTACCAGCGCATGGGCGGCCTCCACGTGGCTCTTGATCGCGACGAGGCGACCGAGCTGAAGCGGGTCCACGACCTGCAGATCGAATCGGGGCTGCGGGCCGACTGGCTCGGGCCCGGAGCCGCCCGTGAAATCGAGCCGGGCGTCTCACCCGGACTTACCGGTGCGGTGCTGGTCGAGGACGATGGCGCGATCGATCCGCGGGTCCTGACCGCCGGCCTGCTCGAAGCTCTGGCGGAGGAATCGGTCGAAGTGCGGAGCGGTGCCGAAGTCACCGCGGTCCGTCATCGCCACGGAAGGGTCGAGGCGGTCGAGTTCGGGGACGGAGAACGGATCGCGACCCGAGCCTTCGTGGCCGCGGTCGGCGCCGAATCCGGACGGGCCGAATGGCTGCCGGAGGAAGTGCGCCCTCCGGTGCGTCCGGTGAAGGGCCAGATCGTCGAGCTGAAAGGCAACCCGGCGGATCCGATTTGTCAAAGGATCCTCGCCTCCGAGCGCGTGTACCTCGTCCCGCGCCGCGACGGGCGGCTGATCGTAGGGGCCACAGTGGAAGAGCTCGGGTTCGATTCGAAAGTCACGGCCGGCGGGGTGCACGAGTTGCTCCGGGAGGCGTACCGGCTGCTTCCGGAAGTGTCAGAGCTCGAGTTCATCGACGTTGTCGCGGGCCTGCGCCCGGGCACTCCGGACAACCTGCCGGTGGTCGGCCCGACCGCGATCGAGGGGCTTTACCTGGCGACCGGCCACTACCGGAACGGGATTCTGCTGGCCCCGATCACGGCGCGGGCCATCGGCGACGCCGTCGGCGGTGGAGAGATATGCGGACCGATGACCGACGCGAGTCCGGCCCGCTTCGATGAAGTGAAGGCCGGGGCGGTCCGGTGAAGATCGAACTGAATGGGGAAACCCGGCAAGTCGAGGACGGGGCCACCGTGGCGACCATCGTCGAGCTGTCCGGAGCGGATCCTTCGAGCCGCGGCCTCGCGGTTGCCGTGGCTGGCGTTGTGGTTCCGCGTTCGCTCTGGCCCCAGACGGTGGTTCGGGATGAAGACGAAGTCGAAGTCGTCGCAGCGATCCAGGGCGGGTCCGGTCAGTGGCGACTCGGCGATCGTAACTGGAGCTCGAGGCTGATCGCCGGCAGCGGTGGCTTCCGGTCGCTCGGCGCGATGTCGGAAGCGCTCGAAGCATCCGGCACCGAGATCATCACGGTCGCCCTGAGGCGGCTCGACCCGGCAGCCCAGGGATCGGTCATGGAGGTGGTCGAACGGCTCAGCCTGTTCGTCCTGCCGAACACGGCCGGCTGTTACACCGCGCGCGACGCGGTCAAGACCGCCCAGCTCGCGCGAGAGGCTTTTGGCACGGACTGGGTGAAGCTCGAGGTCATCGGTGACGATCGCACCCTCCTGCCCGACGCGGTCGAGCTGCTGCGAGCCGCGGAGGAACTGATCGGTGAGGGCTTCACGGTCCTGCCGTACACGAACGACGATCCGATCCTGGCCGCCAGGCTCGAGGCGGCCGGCTGTGTCGCGGTCATGCCCCTCGGTTCGCCGATCGGTTCCGGCGCGGGCATCCGTAATCCGTACAACATCCGGATCATCGTGGAAAAGGCCGAGGTCCCGGTCATCCTCGACGCCGGCATCGGCACCGCCTCCGACGCGGCACTCGCGATGGAACTCGGCTGCGACGGCGTGCTGCTCGCCTCGGCGATCTCCCGGGCCAAGGACCCGCCGCTCATGGCAAGAGCGATGAAGTCGGCGGTCGAAGCAGGCCGCGACGCCTTCGAGGCCGGCCGCATCCCGAAAAAGCTCTACGCCGAAGCGTCGACCCCGGAAGACGGGCTGCCGGACCTCGGATGAATCAGTGCCCCCTCTCGGATTCGAACCGAGGACTCACAGGTTAAAAGCCTGCAGCTCTAACCACCTGAGCTAAGGGGGCCCGGGCAGAATAACTGCCCGGCGAGCCTCGGCCCAACCACGTACCGCTCACGGGCAGGCCTCTCACTGCAGCAAACCCAGGATTTCTCCGAAGAGAAATCCTGGGCCTCATTCAAGTGCGTCGACCGGCACCTTTATACTGGTGTGGTTTCCTACACGTTCTGCCTATGAAATACCTACTCCGTTCTCTCCTGGTTCTGTCCATCGCGATGTTTCTGGGAGGGCCCTCATCGGCTAGCGCCGGACCGATCGTTGCTGACTCGGGATTCAAAGTGGACCCGAACGGTTTCTCGTTCCCGAACTACGACAACAGCGATGGCTACCGGAACCTGGACCCGAGTCAGGTGCGCCGCCTCTTCGGCAACGCGGTCTGCCTGACCGGAAAAGGCAGCCAGTGCGTGCTGTCGCCGGGCGCCCGCAACTGGATGGCACAGACCAACGAGGCGATGGCCGGCGGCCACTGTTACGGCTTCTCTGTGCTTGCCTGGGTGATCCAGCGGAGGCTGCTTCCCGAATTCGGATATTCGTCACTCTCGCCGTTCGGGGGCGGAACTACCGCCTTCGGCCTCGACATCAAGTCCAACCCGAAACTCCAGTCGACTATCGCCAGGGCCTGGGCTTTCCAGACCCTCGATTCGGTGACCGACAACAGGATCGCCGGCACGCCGGCCAACATCCTCAAAAACCTGCTCGAGGTGCTCACGCCGGAGAATCGCCAGACGTACACGATGACAATCTTCCAGCCGGGTTTCGCGGACGGCCACGCGATCACCCCGACCTCGGTCGAGAACCTCGGGGACGGCAAGTACGCGGTCCACGTCTATGACAACAACTGGCCGGGCGACTCCGGCCGGGTTCTCTCGATCGACACGGCCGCGAACACCTGGTCCTACCTGGCCGCGACCAATCCAAACCAGCCGGGAGCGGTCTATCGCGGCAACGCGAAAACCGAGACGCTCCAGCTCTGGCCGACCAACCCTGGGCTCCAGATCCAGAACTGCCCGTTCTGCGCCGGCCGTCAGGGTGCCGGGTCGAAGTACAACGAGGTCGCTCTGTCCAACCCTGGTGACGAGCACGCGCACCTGCTGATCACCGACCCGAAGGGCCGCCAGACCGGCTACCTGAAGGGCAAGCTGATCAACCGGATCCCGGGCGCAAGAGTCATACCCCGCGCGGCCGGTGGCCCCAGTCTGGACGACGACGGTGACATCTCCGGATCTGCGAATTCTCTGGAGCCGATTTACCGTTTCCCGAAAAACCTGACGCTCCGGATCAAGGTTCAGGGTTCGAATCTGACCTACCGGGACCGCGAGAGCGTGAACGTGGTCGGCCCCACCTTCGAGGCTTCGGTCGATGACGTCCGGGTTGGGCCGGGGCTTAACGCCTTCGTCAAGCTCTCGCCGAAGAACCGCACCCTGGTCTACACCGGGTCCAGGGCGAAGTCGACGCCGCAGGTGGTCTTCGGAGCCCAGAGCAAGGAAGCGGTCTACCGGATCGCTGTCATTGCGCCGGAGTCACCGCCTCGCAGCACCTTCTTCTTCGCCAAGAAGCCGAACCTGGGATTGCTCAGGATCGGCGAGCGGACGAATGCCAATCAGCGCTACCGCGTGGTCATCAGCCGGTACACCGCCAAAGGCTTCGCGCAGTTTGCTCGCGGGTACAGCATCCGCGGCAAGCAGCAGGCATATCTCTATTACGGCCCGCTGGCCTCACCAAATGGGGTCGCGAAGATCGCGATCGGCGAGCCCGGCAAGAAGAAGGTTCGAATCCTGAAGCTGAAGAAGGTCCCGCAGGAGTCCTAGTGCCGGAAGTGGCGGTGCTTCGTGAAGACCATCGCCGTTTCAGACTCGTCGCATGCTTCGATCACTTCACCGTCGCGCTTCGAGCCGCCCGGCTGGATGACCGAGGTCGCTCCGGCACCGATCGCCGCGGCGGGGCCGTCGGCGAACGGGAAGAAGGCGTCGGAGGCCATCGCGCAGCCGTTCAGGAGGTCGGCGGCCTCGTCACCGTGCGCGGCGCGGCACTTCTCGATGGCCAGGCGGGTCGAGTCGACGCGGCTCATCTGACCGGCACCGATTCCGAGCGTGACGCCGTCCTTGGCCAGGATGATCGCGTTCGACCGCACGTGGCGGCAGACGGTCCAGGCAAAGAGCATGTCGGTCCAGGCGTCCTCGGACGGCTGAGACCTGGTCACGACTTCCATCATCTCGCGCTGTTCCGGCTCGCCGTCGCGGTCCTGGACCAGGATGCCACCGCGGACCCGCTTGATGTCCTTCTCGCGGGAGTCCGGGTAGGGCGACGCTTCGTCGGTGAAGATCCGGATCGCTTCCTTCTGCTGCAAGATCTCGAGTGCGCCGTCTTCGTACGACGGCGCGACCAGTACCTCGACGAAGTTCTTGTGTAGCGACTCGGCGAGTGGCACGCTGACCGGCTGGTTGATCGCGATCACGCCGCCGTAGGCGGACATCGGATCGCAGTCACGGGCCCGTTCGTACGCGTCGAGTCCGTCTTCACCGAGAGCGACGCCACAGGGGTTGTTGTGCTTCACGATCACGCAGGCCGGGCCTTCGAGGTCGGCCAGCAGGCGGCGGGCCGAATCGAGGTCGAGCACATTGTTGAAGGAGAGAGCGCGGCCGTGGAGCTTGGCCAGGTCGGTCAGCACGTTGCTGTCGAGGCCGACCTCGGAATAGAAGGCGGCCCGCTGATGCGGGTTCTCGCCGTAAGAAAGGTCGAGCTGCTTCTCGTAGGCGATGACCCGGTGTTCGGGAAAGGCTTCATAGGACTCGGAGAACCAGCGGGAGATCGACGCGTCGTAGCGGGCGATCTGGGCGAATGCTTCGTTCGCCAGCCAGTGCCGGGTCGAGGCGGACACCTCGCCTTCGGCCTCGTCCATCTCGGCGAGGATCGCGTCGTAGCACTCCGGTTTGACCGCGACGATCACGTCTTCGTGATTCTTCGCGGCGGCGCGGATCATCGTCGGACCACCGATGTCGATGTTCTCGATCGCGTCGCGGGGGCTCACGTCCTCCTTCGCGATCGTCTCCTCGAACGGGTAGAGGTTGACGCAGACCAGATCGATCGGCGGGATCCCCTCGGCTTCGAGGACCCCGGTGTGGGCCGGGTCCGAGCGGCGAGCGAGGATGGCCGCGTAGATCTTCGGGTGAAGGGTCTTGACCCGGCCGTCGAGGATTTCCTTCTGACCGGTGTATTCGGAGACATCGGTCACTTCGAGGCCGGCGTCGCGCAGCGCAAGAGCGGTGCCTCCGGTCGAGAGGATCTCGACCCCGGTGCGGGCCAGGCCCGCGGCGAACTCGGTGACTCCCGTCTTGTCCGAGACGGAGATCAATGCACGCCGGACCTTGATCGGTCCGTTGGTCGGGTCAATGTTGTCCATCTCCACCTCTACTGGTCGACGATTACCTGACGGGGATTGTCCGCGTCGATCCTAACCTCGCCCCGGGCAATCATGCCTATCGCCTCGGGGTAGATCTCGTGCTCTACGGCGTGGATCGCCGATTCGAGCTCTTCGCGTCCCCAATTTGCGGGAACTTCGATTGCCCGCTGCAGTATCACCGGACCGGTATCGGTTCCTTCGTCGACGAAGTGAACGGTCACTCCGGTCACCCGGACGCCGTAGTCGAGGGCCTGGCCGATCGCGTCGAGTCCGGGGAAAGAAGGCAAAAGAGCCGGGTGGACGTTGACGATCCGGCCACGAAAACGGGCCACGAATTCCGGTGAAAGCAGCTGCATGTAGCCGGCCAGGACGACCAGGTCGGCCTCGCGGGAATCGATCCAGTCGGCCAGCGCCAGATCGCGCGTCATCCGGTCACCGTGGCGTTCGCGAGTGAAGACCCCGGTTTCGATGTTCGCCCCGGTGGCCCGATCCAGAGCGAAGGCCTCGGGCTTGTCGGAGGCAACGCCGGTAACGGCGACCCCGTCCCTGCCATGAAGTTCATCAATGATCGCCTGCAGGTTGGTACCTCCCCCCGAGGCAAGAACGACGATTCTGAAACCGGGATCAGAAGAGCTCACCCGGCCATCTTCCCGAATCCCCGGTGAGGGAGTCAGTTGCCCGGGCCGGCAGGGTTTCGGTCAGGGGGCGACGGGCAGGACGGCGATCTCTTCGAGATCGAGGGGCGAATACTGCCGGCGACAACCTCAATCAGGTGTGAGAGGGACGCTGAATCAGAAAAAGGCCATCAAGCTGCTCCGGGAACATGGCTGGACCCGCACAGCGGGCGGCAAGCATCAGATTAAGATGGTCAAGGCTGGAGAACGCCCGATAACGCTTCCGGACAACCGTCGGCGGGACTACCCGGCAGGTCTTGCCAATGCGATTCTCAAACAGGCGGGTCTAAGATGAAGAAGGAGACCATGACGACTCTAACCGCGCAAATTCATCAGGAGGACGGGTCCTACTGGGCCGACGTTCCAGATCTCCCCGGAGTCTTCGCCACGGGCGATACGCTCGACGAGTTGTTCGAATCCCTGCGCGAGGGCGTCGGACTTGTACTCGCTGGCGACGCCAAACCGGAAACCATTCAGCTCGAAGGTGCAGTTATTTCGGTGAAGTGAGTCCGGGTCAGGGGGCGACGGGCAGGACGGCGATCTCTTCGAGATCGAACTTGCCGTCCGCTTCGTCGGGATCGTCGCCGAGCGGGTAGTTGCCGGTGAAGCAGGCGTCGCAGTGGACTTCTGCGGGGGTGCCGATCGCTTCGTAGACGCCATCCATCGAGAGGTAGGCCAATGAGTCGGCGCCGATTTCGGTGGCGATCTCGGGGACCGTGCGTTCGTGCGCGACCATCTCGCTGCGGGCCGACATGTCGACCCCGTAGTTGCAGCCGTAGCGGATCGGCGGGGCCGAGATCCGCAGGTGGACCTCCTTGGCGCCGGCGTCGCGCAGCATCTTGACGATCTGGCGGGTGGTGTTGCCGCGGACGATCGAATCGTCGACCACGACCACCCGTTGACCGGAGATGATCTCGGGGAGCGGGTTGAACTTCATGCGCAGGCCGTGCTTCCGCAGCTCCTGACCCGGCTGGATGAACGTCCGGGCGACATACCGGTTCTTGATCAGTCCATCGTCCTGGGGCAGGCCGGAGGCGCGGGCGAATCCGCGGGCGGCCGGGGTGCCGGAGTCGGGCACCGAGATCACGAGGTCGGCTTCGACCGGAGCCTCGCGCCAGAGGATCTCGCCCATCCTGCCGCGCACCTGCTGCAGGCGGTTGCCTTCGAGGATCGTGTCCGGGCGGGAGAAGTAGATGTGCTCGAACACGCAGTGGGCGGTCCGGGTGGACTTGACGACCTGCCGGGACTCGAGGCCCTTCTCGCTGAGGGAGACCATCTCGCCGGGGCTGATCTCCCGGACCAGCTCGGCGCCGATGATGTCGAACGCGCAGCTCTCGGAGGCGATCACATAGTTGCCGTCGAGCTTTCCGAGAGAGAGCGGGCGGATCCCGTAGGGGTCACGAAAGGCGACGATCGCGTGCTTGGTCATGACCACCGTCGAGTAGGCGCCTTCGAGCTGCGGCATCACGTTGGCGACGGCGTCTTCGACGTGGCGGCCGTAATCGCAGGAGATGAGCGCGGCGATGATTTCCGAGTCGGTGGTGCCGCGGAAACTGAGGCCTTTGCGCTTGAGGCGGTTGTAGAGCTCGACCGCGTTGGTCAGGTTTCCGTTGTGGGCCAGCGCGAGCTCGCGGCCGTCGTCGCGCCAGATCGGCTGGGCGTTTTCCCAGGAGCCGCCACCAGTGGTCGAGTAACGCACATGTCCGATGCCCATGTCGCCGGCAAGTGCCCGCAGCTTGTCTTCATCGAAGACCTGGGAGACGAGACCGCCGTCACGCATGGTGGTGATGTGCCCGCCTTCGCAGGTGGCGATGCCGGCCGATTCCTGGCCACGATGCTGGAGTGCGTAGAGGCTGAAGTAAGCGAGTCGGGCTACGTCATGTCCTGGCGCATAAACGCCGAACACACCACACTCGTCACGGGGTCCTTCGCGATCCAGATAAGTCTGTTCGCTCAAGGTAAAGGGGCCACCTGTTGCTCGATTGACGAAGACACGTAGGCGGTCTACCTACATAGGCAGAGTAGCAGCGGTCGCCAGCGGGTTCCAGCCAGTCGCCGGGATGCGTTCCCGCAATGTGCCGGATCCGCTACGAAGAGCCGAATCTCGGATAGGATTCAGACATGCTTCAAGGGAGAGTTGGAAAGGTTCTGATTGCGGGGATTCTCTGCTCGGCACTGGTTGCCGGAGCGGCGGCCTCGCCTGCGAGCGCGGCTACTCCTGTCAAGGTCAAGAAGTGCCGCAAGATGGTGAAATCGGTGATGGCCTTCAAGCCCGGGGTTACGAAGAAAAAGCGCAACAAGGTGGTCAAGTTTCTTTGCACGCTCAAGTCGACCCCCGGTCCCCCTGGTACTACCGGCAAGCAGGGGCCGACCGGGCCGACCGGCCCAATCGGGCCGACCGGTGTGACCGGACCCGGCAACGGAGCGACAGGACCGACTGGCGCCACCGGTCGGGGGGTGACCGGCGAGCGGGGGGTGACCGGACCCAGCGGCGCGGAGGGCCCCACCGGGCCGACAGGTGAGCAAGGAATTCAAGGGTTGATCGGGCCGACGGGTCCAATTGGACTCACTGGCATCACCGGTGAGAACGGACTCGACGGACTCATCGGGCCGACGGGTCCGATTGGGCTGCCGGGCCTGACCGGGGCGACCGGTCCGATTGGTCCTACTGGCCTCACGGGATCGCTTGGACCCACCGGACCGACCGGAATCGTACCGATAATTTTCTAGCCGTTTGCCGAGGTCAGGTCACCGGGTAGACCATGTCCATGGCCGCCGACACCGGATTCAGCAGTCAGGACGCGCAGTCGGACTTCTCGCGGGCTCGGCGACGACAGGTCGGACGCCGGCTTTCCAACCGGCTGCGGCGCGAACCGGACGACATCGACCAGATCCTTCCGTTCGATGAAGTGCTGGCCGCGCTCGGCAAGACCGGGGAGCGGCGGCTGGGGATCCAGTCGATCGAGCTCGACTCGATCGTCGGTACGGTCGATCGTGGCCGCGACTTTGACCGGCGATTCCGGCCGACCTCGCACCGGGTCCGCCAGCGGTGGCAGGGCATCGCGACGGCCATGAGGAAAGGCCAGAGCATGCCGCCGATCGACGTCTACCGGGTCGGCGGGTTCCACTTCGTCGAGGACGGCCACCACCGGGTATCGGTCGCCCGGCAGATGGGAATGGAAGTGATCGACGCGTCGGTCACCGAGATCAGGACCTCGGTCGACGCGGGCTCGCTCGTCCTCTCCGATCTCCCGCTCAAGAGCCAGGAGCGGCTTTTCTTCGAGCGGGTTCCGCTCGCACCTGATGAACGATCACGGATCGAGCTGCGCGAGCCGAGCATGTACGCGCAACTCGCCGAGAGCGTCGAGGCCTGGGGCTTCCGGGCGATGCAGGTACACCGCCGGTTCATGAGCCGCGGCGAGGTGGCCGAACTCTGGTTCACCGAGGAGTACGAGCCGGTCGTCGAGATGCTGCGCGAAGCCGACCTGCTCGGCGACGGCACTGAGACCGAAGCCCACATGGTGATCAGCGGTCTGCGTTACCTGCTGCTGAGGACCCACGAATGGGACGAAACGGTGATCGAGCGCATCCGCGAAGCGATCGAAACCGGCGAGGTCAATCGGTAGCGGCGATCCGCTTTCCGCCTTCGGGATCGAAGAGGACGAGCTTGTCCGGGTCGAGCCAGAGCTTGGCCGTATCGCCCCGGCTGATCTCCGAGGCCGCGTCGAGTCGGGCGACCATCTGGCTGGAGTCGCCGCCCGTCAGCTCGTCGAGGCCCGAGTCGGCGGCGGCTTTCTCGACCGTCTCCTTGTCGTGGTCGGCGGTGAAGTACGCGAAGAGTTCGGAACCCATCGATTCGATCAGGTCGATCTCGGTATCGAAGCTCACGCCGCCGTCGGATTCATCGATCAGGGAGGCGTCCTCGAAATCGCCGGGACGGAGACCGGCAATGACATTGCGGTCGCCGCGGTCGTCACCTAGCGCCTTTTTTAGCTCATCGCTCAGCGGCACGTCGGCGAACGGCAGCTTCACCGAGTCGCCGGAGATGGTCGCGGCGGTGAAGTTCATGGCAGGAGACCCGATGAAGCCGGCGACGAAGAGGTTGACCGGCTCGTTGTAAAGCTCAGCGGGGGTACCCACCTGCTGCAGCTCGCCGGCCCGCATCACCGCGACCCGGTCGCCCAGGGTCATCGCCTCGGTCTGGTCGTGGGTGACGTAGACCGTGGTCGTGCCGAGCCGCGACTGGAGCTTCGAGACCTCGGTGCGGGTCTGGACCCGCAGCTTCGCGTCGAGGTTGGAGAGCGGCTCGTCCATCAGGAAGGCCTGCGGGTCGCGCACGATCGCGCGGCCCATCGCCACCCGCTGGCGCTGGCCTCCGGAGAGGTTGGCCGGACGCCGGTCGAGGTGCTCGGTCAAGTCGAGCGTCTTCGCCGCATTCTCAACCTTCTCGTCGATTTCTTTCTGGTCGACCTTGGCGAGCTTCAGCGCGAAGCCCATGTTCTCGCGCACGCTCATGTGCGGATAGAGCGCGTAGTTCTGGAAGATCATCGCGATGTCGCGGTCCTTGGGGGCGACGTTGTTGACCACCTCACCGCCGATCTTCATGTCGCCCTCGGTCACGTCTTCGAGTCCGGCGATCATCTGCAGAGCGGTCGACTTGCCGCAGCCGGACGGGCCGACCAGGATCATGAACTCGCCATCCTTGATTTCGAGGCTCATATCCTTGACGGCTTCGAAGCCGTCTCCGTACCGCTTGGTCACGTGGTCGAGAACGATTTCTGACATCGGGGCTCCTTATCCCTTCACGGCACCGGCGGTGAGACCGGCGACGATTCGGCGCTGGAATAGCAGGACAAAAATGATGATCGGCACGGTGACCACCACGGCCGCCGCAGCGATGCTGCCGGTCGGCTGGGTGAACTGGGAGTCACCGGTGAAGAAGGCGAGGGCCGCGGGAACGGTCCGCGACGCGTCGGAAGAGGTCAGAGAGATCGCGAAGAGGAAGTCGTTCCAGGCGAAGATGAAGACGAGGATCGCGGCTGTGAACATGCCGGGTGCGGCCAGCGGGACGATCACCTTGCGGAAGGCCTGGAAGGGGGTGGCCCCGTCGATCTGGGCGGCCTGCTCGAGTTCCCATGGGATTTCCCGAAAGAAGGCGACCAGGGTGTAGATCGCCAAGGGCAGGGAGAAGGTGAGGTACGGGATGATCAGGCCCGGATATGTGTCGTACAGCCCCAGCGCGCGCCACATGTCGAACAGCGGGCCGACCGTGGAGATCGGCGGGAACATCGCGATGGCGAGTGCGCCGGCGAGAATCAGCCGGCGGCCGGTGAACTCGAGCCGGGCGATTGCGTAGGCGGCGAAGCTGGCCAGGACGATCGAGATGAAGGTGGTGATCGACGCGATCAGGATCGAGTTGATCAACGGCTTGATGAAAGGACTCTCGGAGATGCCGCCGGTGAAAAGGCTCTTGTAGTTCTCGAGCGAGAACTCGGTCGGCAGGAAGCTCTGGTCGGTCACCGTGGCGGGAGTCTTGAGCGAGATCGAGATGATCCAGAGAACCGGGATCATCGAGAACAGCAGCACGATCAGGATGGCGATGCTCCAGAGGGTTTTTTCGCGGCCGCTGTGCGCCATGGTCACATCTCGTTTTCTGGTTGCCGGGCACCGAGGCCCTTGACGAACAGCAGCGCGATCATCAGCACGGCGATGAAGATCAGGACCGAGACGGCCGAGCCCAGGCCGAGGTTGAGCCGTGAGATCAGCTGCTGGTAGCCGAGGATCGAGACCGACTGGGTGTCCTGCGCACCCGCGGTCATGATGAAGATGGTGTCGAAGATGCGGAAGGCATCAAGGGTGCGGAACAGCAGCGCGACGAGGATCGCCGGCTTCATCAGCGGCAGGGTGATCTTCACGAAGCGTTGCCAGGCGTTGGCCCCGTCTACCTTGGCCGCGGCGTAGAGGCCGTTGTCGATCGTCGTCATGCCGGCCAGCAGGAGTAACGCCATGAAGGGGGTGGTTTTCCAGACCTCGGCCATGATGATCACGGCGAAGGAGCTGAAGCGGCCGCCGAACCAATCCATGTCGTCGGCGACGAACGGCAGCTGGTTGACGAAGCCGGTGTCCGGCGCGAAAGCGAACTGCCAGGAGAAGGCGGCGACCACGGTGACGATGCCGTAAGGGATCAGCACCGAGGTCCGGACCGCGCCGCGACCGAAGATCGCGCGGTGCATGACCATCGCGATCGCCATGCCGAGGACCAGTTCGATCGAGACCGAGATCACGCTGAGGAAGACGGTGTTGAAAACGTCGGTCCACCAGAGACTCGAGGTCAGAACCGCCGAGTAGTTCTGGAACCCGACGAAGCCTCCTTCCTCGGGGAAGCGCAGGTCGATCTGCTGGAACGAGAGGACCAGCGCGTAACCGATCGGGTAGGCGGTGACCGCGAGCATCGCGATCGCGGCCGGCGCGCAGAGCAGCCAGCCGAGGCGGCGTTCGGATTTCGCCCGGTCCGTCATCTTTCTAGAGCAGTCCTTCCCGCTTGACGCCCCGTTCGACGTCGTCGTAGAGCTCGTCGTACTTCGGCTTGGGATCTTCCGGGTCGATCGAATCGGCCGGGTGCAGAGCTGTCTGGACCGCGATGCTCACGTCCTGATACGCGGGGGACACCGGGCGCGGCCCGGCTGACTCGATCGATTCCCGGGTCAGGCCGGCGAAGCCGGGGAAGGCTTTGACGACGACGGGGTCGGTGTAGAGGTTCTTTCGCGGCGGCGGAAGGCCGTCGAGTTCGGTCACGGTGAGCTGTTGCTGCGGTTGGGTCAGGCACTTGGCCGCGTCGAAGGCCAGGTCGGACTGCTTCGAGAATTCGCTCACGCCGAGATTGAACCCGCCGAGCGGCGGCTTGCTCGGCTTGCCTTTTTCGATGCCGGGATACCTTGCGGCCCCCATCTGCTTGGCGATCTTGGGAGCGTTCTCCTTGGCGCTGCCAAAGGCGAAGGTGTAGTTGACCATGAAAGCCGAGCCGCTTTCGAACCCGAGCCTCGCCGTGTCTTCGTCAGAAGTTGACATGTTCGGCGCGGCGGCACTCGAGCGGGCGAGCCGGCCCATCGGCTTGATCGCCGCTGTGGTGGGGGCCTCATCGAGGCTGACCTCGTCGGGACTCTTCAGGATCTGGCCGCCGGCCGATTCGATCATCGCGTTGGCCCAGACCATGAAGCCTTCGTACCGGCTGCCCTGCAACTGGACGACCCCGCCCTTGTCCGGTCCGAGCTTCTCGGCCATGTCGATCATCTCGTCCCAGGTCTCGGGCGGCTTCGGAACCAGGTCCTTCCGGTACCAGAGCAGTTCGGTGTTGGTGTTGAACGGCGCGCCGTAGAGGTCGCCTTCGAAGGAAGCGGTCTCGACCACCGCTGGGAAGACCCCCTTGGTCACCGGCTTCGCGTCGGCCGGGTCCCATTTCTGGATCCAGCCGGCGTTGGCGAACTCGGCCGTCCAGACCACGTCCATGCCGATCAGGTCGATCGAGGAATCCTCGGCGCCGAGGCGGCGGACGAGCTGTTCCCGCTGCTGGCTTGCGTCGGTCGGCAACAGTTCGAGTTCGATTTCGTATTTGCCGCCCGACTGCTTGGAACAGGTCTCGGCGACCTCCTGGATCGAGCCGCCCGGCTGGATCGCGATGAACCACTTGAGGGCGACCGGTCCACCTTCGTCACCGCCACAGCCCGCGAGGAGTGCGACGGAGATGGCGACTGTCGCAGCCAGTGCTCCTGTCCTCTTCCTGCCCCCGACTGCAGACTTCGCGGTCATGGAGGCTGGCTACCCGACTCTGTGTGAGTCGAAACACGTCGCTTGAAGTACTGATTGTTCAGGAATAAAACTCAGTGCGAATGGCGCTCAGCGGAACTTTCTGCGGGCCTTCCTGATGCACTTGTTGCGCTTGCCGGTCTTCTTCAGCTTCTTGCACTTGATGATCGCGGCCTTCTTGCGCGCCTTCCTGATGCACCTGGTGCGCTTCTTCCGGGCACTTTTGCCCTTGCCCTTGATCTTCTTGCACTTCTTGATCGCCTTCTTCAGGTTGAATGTCGTTTTCGGGGGTTTGATCACCGGCGGCTTCACGACAGGCGGAAGGGGAGGTCCCTTCGAAGTCAGCGTGAAATCGGACTCAAAGTCGCGTTCCAGGGCCGACACCGCGATCATGTAGGTCACACCGACATCCGGGGCGATTGCGAGGCGTCCGCCGGAAGTCCCCGCCGGACAACCGTCGCCCGACTGGTCGATCCTTTTCAGTTCTTCGAAGGTGGACCCGGAATAAACTGCCAGCCTGGTCGGTTCCGTGTTCGAGCAGGCGGAGAAGATGATCGCGTCGGCCGACTTTGCGGTCCAGCGGTACCAGACCGACGCCGTGCGTTCCGAAGAATCATCGTCGTGGTATGGCTCGAAGTCTTCGAAGCTGGCGTCGACAGTGGAACCGGTGATGCTGGCCGGCAAAGCGGAACTGAACGTCTGAGCATCGGCGAAATCGTCGTTCCCAGGGATGTTCTGGACGTGGATGTCGAGTTCGTACGGACCGTACCCGCCCTCCTGGGGAGCCCCCGCGGCGGCGATCCGGTAGGTGGTGCCGGCGACCGCGTTGAGCAGCTTGGTGCAGTGCGGTCCGTAGGGAGGTGGTTCACCTACCTCGGTCAAGGCGTTGACCGCCGCACCGGTATAGACACCGAGCCGCGCGTTGAAGGTCCGGCCGCAGGACTTGATCCGGACCCTCGCACTCTGGGTCGGCGTCCAGTTGTACCAGGACGAATATGCCGGAGTGGGGCCGATTCCGCCATGACCGGGCTCACCCGCCTGAACCGTAGAAAACTCGTTCGACGCCTGAAGCCTGACCGGCAGCTGGGGCCCGACCACCTGGGCATTGGCGAAGTCATCGTTGGCCGGAGGCGGCGCGTTCTTCAGGCGGAGGGTGTAGGACCCTTCGCCGACCAGGTGCCCGCTGAAGGCGATTCTGTAGGTGGTTCCCGAGTTGGCAACGAAACTCAGTTCGCAGTTGTTGGTGGTGGCTACGACGGCCAGGGCACCGATGACGGCCCCCGTATAGACCCCGAGCACTTTGTTGGCCGGGCCGGAGATCCTTTCGAAGTCGCAGACGTCCAGGCGTACCTGGCCGGTGGCGGGCGCGGTCCACTGGTACCAGACCGAGCGGGAGTTGGAAGCACCGCCGAGGAAGGCCGGCTCACCGGCTTGATAAGTGGAATCGAGGTTGGTCGAGGGAAGGTTGACCGGCAGGCCAGGACCGAGCACGGCCGCGGCAGCAAAGTTGTCGTTGGCCGGCGGCGTGAGTTGCCGCATCCGGAACGTGAAGTTACCCTGAACGCTCCCGTAATCAACCTGGATGCTGTAAACGGAACCGATCACGGCGTTGAACCTGAGCAGACATTCGCTGGTCTGTGCTTCGATCTCGGTCAGAGCGTTGAGGGCAGCTCCGGTCCAGACGGCGAACCGCTCGGAGGGAAAGTCCGAGCCGGTGAATCCGGCGTCACAAAGGTTGACCACCACCGGTCCGGCAGCCGGAGCCGTCCACTGGTACCAGACGGTCGACACTGGAGGGTTGCCGCCGATCGACGGTTCGAGGGGTTGTGCCGTGGCTTCGATTGTGCTCGCCGGAACGGATATCGGCAGGCCCGGGCCAACCACCTGGGCAGCCGAGAAGTTGTCATTCGTCGGCGGAGCCGCCAATGCCGCGCCCGACCCCAGGGTCAGCAACAACAATGTGGCCAGTGCCGCCACTGAACGTCTCATCATTCGAAAGCCCATCGATCCTGCCCCCAATCATCGATCCACAACTCTTGCCTGAATCCATTCCTACCATAGACGGGGACTTCAGGAGTGAATTTCGTCGATCACTCGACCGGAAGGTCGGAGCGTGCCGCACGCAACTCGTCGGCGAGTGTCCGGGCGTCGTAAGGCCCGATGTGACGGAAGCCGCCGACGAAGAAAGTCGGTGTTCCGTGCGCGCCGCTGGCGTCGGCGCTGGCGACGTCTTCCTGGATCCGTTTGGCGTTCAGGTTCTGCTCGACTTCTCCAACGAACTGATCGACGTCGAGATCGAGCTTTCCGGCGTAACCGATCAGGTCTTCGATGTCGAGGTCGCCCTGGTGCGCGAAGAGCACATCATGCATTTCCCAGAACCGGCCCTGGTTGCCGGCGGCCTCAGCGGCCTCCGCGGCGAGTTCGGCGTGAGGGTGGACATCGATCAGGGTGAGGTGGCGAAAGACGTACCGGAGCTCATCGCCGAGATCGGCGCGAAGCTCCTTGACCATGCCGGTTGCTCGTCCGCAGAACTCGCACTCGAAGTCGCCGTATTCGACGAGGGTCAGCGGCGCGTCCGGGTTGCCGCGCACGTGGTCGCGGTCGGGGTCGATCGGCAGCGAGAGTTTGCGCGGAAGGGTGGCGGTGGTCTGGCCGAAGACCACAGCGGCGACCTTGAAGATGATCCAGCTCAAGGCGACCGCGAGCACAGCGGCGATCAGGACGCCCACCTTCGCTTCGCTCTGGAGTTGCGGGTCGTCGAAGGCCAGTTGCGCGATCAGCAGGGAGACAGTGAAGCCGATGCCGGAAAGGGCAGCGCCCCCCACCACCTGGCCCCGGCCGACCCCCTGGGGCAAGACGCCGAGTTTGAGCTTGATCGCGCCGATGGCGCCGACGCTGATACCGATCGTCTTGCCGACGACCAGACCGAGGACGATGCCCCAGGTGAGGGGTGAGGTGAGCGCGTCACCGAGCACTCCGTCACCCAGATCCACCCCGGCGTTGGCGAGTGCGAACAGCGGCACGATCAGATAACTGGTGATCGGGTGGAGAGCGGTCTGCAGGCGCTCGTTCGGCGATACCGCCTGGTCGACGCTGCGCTGGGCCGAACGCGCGACCTCGGGTAACGGTGACTGCCGGAAAGCCCGGGCGGTGACCTCCGCCTCTTCCACCTTCTTGCGGCTCGGCTGGTAGGCGATCACCAGGAGGCCGGCGAGCATTCCGGCGAGCGTGGGGTGCAGCCCGGATTCGTAGGCGGCGAGCCAGAGGGCGAACCCGAGCAGCGCGTACGCCCAGCCCTGGTAGATCTTCAGGCGCGGCAGCACCGGGAACATCGCCAGGCAGACCACCGCGATGCCGAGCGCGACGAAGTTGAGCGAGTCCGAATAGAAGATGCCGATCACGGAGATCGCGACGACGTCGTCGACGATCGCCAGGGTGAGCAGGAAGATCCGGAGCTGGGTCGAGAGGTGCGGCCCGACGATCGCCAGCGCACCCAGCAGGAAGGCGGTGTCGGTGGCGATCACGATTCCCCAGCCGCCACCGGCTTCGGTGCCGTGGTTGAGCAGGGCGTAGAGCAAGACCGGCAGCAGCATGCCACCGATCCCGCCGATCACCGGGATCGTCACCCGGTGGCGGTCGGTCAGCTCGCCGACCGAAAGTTCCCGCCTCACTTCGAGGCCGATCACGAAGAAGAACAGCGCCATCAGTCCTTCGTCGATCCAGTGGCGCAGGTCGAGCGCGATCGACCAGTTCCCGAGGTTGATCGCGAGCCCCGTGTCCCAGAGCGAGTTGTAGGAGTCGGAGAACGGGGAGTTGACCCAGACCATGGCGATGACCGCCGCCGCGAACAGCAGGCCGGCAGAGCCGGTCTCGGTCGCGAGGTAGTTGCGAAGCGGCCGCGCCGCCTGTGCCGTCAGGTCCCGGCGCGGTTCAGTGTGGTCCGGCTTGGGCCGGTCTGACTTCTTCATCGGTACGGGCCCCCATCCGCTCGTTCAGTGAGTCAGGCTGGCCTGATCCATCTCGATGCGATGGGCAAGCGACTCGAACGAAGCTTTCGCTTCCGCGACCAGGATCTCGACCCCGCCCTCCCCGGCCTTGATCCGAATCTCGTTGCCTTCGGCCCGGCCCAGCATCTCGAGCTGGACGCCCTGGCCGCCGAGCAGCTCGATCGACTGGCGGTCGCCTGCGAGAATGAAACCACCGGGACCTTCACCGAAGAGGGCGTCATCGTCGGAGCACTCGCGCTGGACGATGACCGGGTCGAGCGTGACGTCGCAGCCAATCCCGGCCGATAGTGCGAGCTCGGAGAGCACCGTGGCGATGCCGCCATCGGATACGTCGGTGACCGTGCGGATCGTGCCGGCGCGCACACCGTCCCGGACCAGTTCGATCGCGGCGCGGACCGGTTCGACTTCGACGTCGGGCAGCCCCTTTCCGAGCTGGCCACGGGCCTTTTCGAGCTCGGACCCGGCCAGCGAAGGGTTGAAGGGTCCGGCGAGGGCGATCCAGTCGCCGTCCCGCCAGGGCTCGCCCGCGCAGGTCTCGGGATCGGGCAGCTCGCCGACCATGCCGACCACGGGGGTCGGGTAGATCGGGCCGGTCGGGGTTTCGTTGTAGAGCGAAACATTGCCGCCGACCACCGGCAGGCCGAGGGCGCGGCAGGCTTCGGCGAGGCCGTCGATCGACTGGCTGAGCTGCCAGGCGACGGTCGGCTTCTCCGGATTGCCGAAGTTGAGGCAGTTGGTGACACCGAGCGGCTCGGCGCCGACACAGGCCAGGTTGGCGGCGCATTCGAGAGTCGCTTCGATCGTTCCCTGAAGGGGGGAGCAGGCGACGCGCCGGCCGTTGCCGTCGATCGCGATCGCGATCGCCCGGTCGGACTCGGGGACGTTCAGGACCGCGGCATCGGCGGCGCCGGCGCGGTGGACCGTGCGCGAGCCGACCACCGAGTCGTACTGGTCATAGGCCCAGCGCTTCGAGGCGATGGAAGAAGAGCCGAGCAGAGACAGCGTGATCTCGCTGGCGTCGGCACCCTCACGCAGGGTGACCTGGTTCGGGTAGATCCATTCGACCGGTTCGCCCGGTTCGAGGTCGTAAAGCGGGCAGCCGTCGACCAGGTCTTCGACCGCGATGTCGCCGACCGTCTCACCGTTCTTCAGGATGCGGAAGGCGCCGGTGTCGGTCACTTCGCCGATCACGGCGGAGTCGGTCTGCCATTTCGTGCACAAGGCGAGGACCCGGTCGACCTTGCCCGGCTCGACCACCGCCAGCATGCGTTCCTGTGATTCGGAGACCATGATCTCGAAGGGCTCCATGTCGGCCTCGCGCAACGGGACCTGACCGACGTCGATGTCGATTCCGGTGCCACCAGCCGAGGCCATCTCGCCCGCCGAAGAAGTCAGTCCGGCGGCGCCGAGGTCCTGGAGCGAGACCAGCAGGTCATCAGCCAGCAGTTCCTGACAGCACTCGAGCACCTTGGATTCTTCGAAAGGGTCACCGATCTGGACGGTTGGACGTTTGCCTTCGTCGTCTTCACCGAATTCGGCCGAGGCCAGGACCGAAGCCCCGCCGATCCCGTCGCGACCGGTCTTCGACCCGAAGAGGATCACCTGATTGCCGGTGCCGGACGCGGCGGCCCGCACCATCTCGTCGGTGCGGGCGATGCCGACGCACATCGCGTTGACGAGGCAGTTCTGTTCGTAAGGTGGCTCGAAATAGATCTCGCCGCCGACCGTCGGAATGCCCATCGAGTTGCCGTAATGGCCGATCCCGCGGACGACGCCGTCAACCAGGTACCGGGTGCGCTCGGAATCGAGCTCACCGAAACGCAGGGAGTCGAGGATGGCGATCGGCCGGGCACCGAGGGCGATCACGTCGCGCAGGATTCCGCCGACGCCGGTCGCCGCCCCCTGGAACGGCTCCACCGCACTCGGGTGGTTGTGCGACTCCACCTTGAAGGCGATCGACCAGCCGTTGCCGATGTCGACCGCGCCGGCGTTCTCGCCAGGGCCCATGACCACGCGCGGACCTTCGGTCGGGAGCTTTCCCAGAAGTTTCTTCGAGTGCTTGTAGGCGCAGTGCTCGGACCAGAGCAGCGAGAACATCGCCAGCTCGACGTCGTTCGGCTCGCGCCCGTGCTTCTCGAGGATCAGGTCGTACTCGGCGTCGGTCAGTCCGAGCTCGCGATGTTTGGCCACTCAGGCCTCCAATCGGGTGGGGCCACGGAACAGCTTGAGGCCATCGGTGGATCCGGTCAGCGCGTCGACCGCGTGCTCGGGGTGGGGCATGAGGCCGATCACGTTGCCGGCCTCGTTGACCACGCCGGCGATGTCGTTCAGCGAACCGTTCGGGTTCTGCCCTTCCGCGTAACGGAAGGCGACCTGGTTGTTGGCCTCGATCTGCTCGAGCAGATCCGGCGGCGCGAAATACCGGCCGGTCTGGTGCTTGAAGGGGATCGAGAGCGTCTTGCCCGGCGACATCTCGGAAAGGAACGGCGAGTCGGCATCCGTGACCACCAGGTCGCCCTGGCGGCAGATGAAGCGCGTGCTCTCGTTGGTCAGGAGCGCCCCCGGCAGCAGACCACTCTCGCAGAGGACCTGGAAGCCGTTGCAGATGCCGAGTACCGGGCCGCCGGCCGCGGCGAAGTCGGCGACCGCGTTCATCGCTGGCGCGAAGCGTGCGATCGCGCCGACCCGCAGGTAGTCGCCGTAGGAGAACCCGCCCGGCACGACGATGCCGTCGATGCCGTTCAGATCGGTTTCTTCGTGCCAGATCAGACGGGTCTCGCCGCCGGCCCGCTCACAGGCATTCTGGGCGTCGCGCTCGTCGCAGGATCCGGGGAACTGAAGCACACCCCAGATCACAGGACCTCGATTTCGTAGTCCTCGATCAGCGGGTTGGCGAGCAGCTTCTCGCAGAGTTCGTCGAGCCGGTCGGCGCTCTCGGCGTTGAGTTCCACGATGCGACCGACCCGCACATGCTCGATGCCCTCGAACCCGAGAGCCGGCAGTGCGGTTTCGACCGCCTTGCCCTGGGCGTCGAGGATGCCTTCTTTCGGCCGGATCAGGACACGGGCAGAGATCAAAGTGACTTGCCGGTGATGCGCTCGAAGGCCTCGCGGTACTTCTCCCGGGTCTGGGCGACGACGTCGTCCGGCAATTCGGGGGCGGGGGGCGAGTGGTCCCACCCGGCGCCGTTGGCCCAGTCACGCACGAACTGCTTGTCGAACGAAGGCTGCGTCTTGCCGGGTTCGTAGCGATCGGCCGGCCAGTAGCGGGAAGAGTCAGGGGTGAGCACTTCGTCGCCGAGCACGATCTCGGCACCGGCGTGGCTGCCGAACTCGAACTTGGTGTCGGCAAGGATGATCCCGCTTTGAGCCGCGTGGTTTGCGCCGTACTCGTAGATCTCGATCGATATCCGGCGGAGTTCCTCCATCAGGGCCCGGTCGCCGATGATCTCGGCCGCCCGTTCGAAGTCGACGTTCTCGTCGTGGTCGCCCAGTTCGGCCTTGGTGGCCGGGGTGAAGATCGGCCGCGGCAGCTTGTCCGATTCCTGGAGACCCTCCGGCAGCCCGACGCCACAGACGGCCCCGGACTCCTGGTACTCCTTCCAGCCGGAGCCGGAGAGGTAGCCACGCACGACACACTCGATCGGATACATGACGAGCTTTCGCACCCGGACCGCCCGACCTTCCACCTCTTCCGGAACGTCGTTCGAGATGAAGTGATTCGGCACGATGCCGGTCGTGTTCTCGAACCAGAAATTGGACATCTGGGTCAGAACTTTCCCCTTGTCCGGAATCCTGGTGGGCATGATCACGTCGTAGATCGAGATGCGATCGGAGGCGACCAGAAGCAGGTCGTCCTCGATCTCATAGATCTCGCGGACCTTGCCGGATGAATGGAGTTTCAGATCTTCGATCGATTTCGACATTGGCTGCAAGAGTATCTTTACCTTCAATGCGCCGAACTCTCGCCACGTCCACAGCCCTGATCTCTTCGCTATTTGCGATTTTTGCCGCCACCGCCGCAGCGGAGGTCCCGCTTTGCACCGGCACTCATGCGCAAAAGACGATCTACACCGACCAGGGCCTGATCGAATCTGTGATCGTCGGCAACTCCGGCCAGTTCTACTTCTCTTCGGCCCCGACCCCCGCCCTCGACTCGAGTCGCCTGTCGAAGATCCAGAAGCCCGGCGCGACCCCGACTACGGTCTCAGAGGCCGGCGCCGGGCCCGGTGGACTCGCCTGGAGCAAACGTCGCCTGCTCTGGGGATACGGCAACACGCCGGCCAACGGCAGCAGCGGTGACCTTGATCCGAAGGCCGGGCTCTACTCGGTCAACCCGGTCACCGGTGCCCGCACGGTGATTTCCGACCACCTCGGGATGGCCAACGGGATCGTCCGCGCGAAGGACGGCACGATCTTCGCCTCGAACGATCTCGGCATGAAGCTCGACCGGATCAAGAACGGGAGCACCACGAACGGCTGGGCCTCGCTCTCCGGGGCCAACGGCATGACGTTCAGTCGCGGCGGCAAGTATCTCTACGCGAACCAGACCTTCCTCTCACCATCCCGGATCTCGAGGATCGAGATCGCCGATCCGACCAACATCATCACCTACGCGATGTCGCCCGATCCGGGAACGGCCATCCTCGACGGTCTGACTCGCGACCGCAAAGGCAGCCTCTATGCCACCGCCTGGGCCACCGGTCAAATCTGGAAGATCGATTCGAAGAAGCGGATCTGCGTAGTCGCGACCGACATCGACCGCCCCTCAGCCCTGGCCTTCGGAGCCGGAAATATGGGCTTCAAGGGAGGCAACCTCTACGCAGCCGGATTCGGCGGCGAGATCGTCAAGATCACGGGAGCAATAGACGCGAAGTTCCCCGGCTAAGGCTGGGGCGGTCTCCACATCAGCCACAGCGGAATTTCGTCGTCGATCCAGATCTTCCCCGTGAGCTCGAAGCCGAAGTTTTCGTAGAAACCGATGTTTGATTCCCTCTGTGTCTCGAGGTAGGCGCCGGTGCCCTGCCGGTCGGCGGCTTCGAGGCCCGGTTTGATCAACGCCGAGCCGTGGCCTTTGCCCTGGCTGTCCGGCTCGACCGAGAGCAGTGAGAGGTACCAGTGCGGCTCGTTCGGCTTGTGGGAATTCATGGCGGCCTCGAGCCGCCTGGCCTTGCCCATCCGGGTCAGGCCTTCCGGCATAAACGCGGCAGCCTCGGCGAGGCTTTCGCTCAGGCGCATCTTCTCGGTGCCCGGCGGGAACCAGAGTGCGGTTCCGGTCCCTTCACGGGTGGTCCAGCCAGACTTCCGGGAAACGAAGATCCGCTTGACCTGACTGCGGTAGGTGCGGCGCTCGACCCGGGCCCGGGTGCGGGCATTCGGCAGCAGCCAGACCCAGACTTCGTTGTCCTGGAAGCCGCGGGCGGCCGCGTCGGCCGCCATCTTCGCCTCGGCCGGACCGACCGGGACTACTTCAGGGGCTGGGAGCGGGATTTTCTTTCGCCCAGTTGGCGATCGCCGAAGAATCGGAGATGACGTCACCGTCGCCGAGCACGAGGACCGGGACTTCCTTGGTCCCGCTGAGCTCCTCGACTACTTTCCGGTCAACGTTCCGGGCCTTCCAGGTCCAGGGCATCAAACGATAGCCGCCCAATGGCTTGATCTCGTATTCGTATCCAGCTTCGTCCAGTGCTTTCCCGGCTCTCGCGCAGGGGTGCATCGCAGCGGGCCCCTTGGTCTTCGTGCCGCACGTGTAGAGGATCATGGGGGCAGCGTAGCGGCGCGTGAATAAAGATCGGGTCCTGACTGCCTGTCTCCACGCCTTCGGCGCGGAGCACAGGCGGCGAGACCCTAGCCGATCTCCTCGAGGCGCTCGAAGACTTCGGGCAGGTGGGTCAGGTAAGCGTTGTAGTCGAAGATCACGTCGAGATCGAGTTCGGGCGCGCTCTTGCCGATCAGGTCGCGGAAGGGCACCCCGTTGTCGAAGGCTTCATGGGCGGCGGCCTGGACCGTGCGGTAGGCGTCGTCCCGGGACATGCCGCTGTCGACCAGCGCCGTCAGTGCCCTCTGGCTGAACAGGGCGCCATGGGTCAGTTCGAGGTTGGAACGCAGGCGATCCTCGTGGACGACCAGGCCGGATGCCACCTGATTGGCGACGTGATGCATGTAGTCGAGAATGATCGTGGCGTCCGGCAGGATCACCCGCTCAGCGCCCGAGTGGGAGATGTCGCGCTCGTGCCAGAGGGCGACGTTCTCGAGGCCAGTCTGGGCGTAACCGCGGAGCAGGCGGGCAAGGCCGGTGAGGCGCTCGGTCCGGATCGGGTTGCGCTTGTGCGGCATCGCCGACGAGCCTTTCTGCTGGCCGCTCGCGAACGGTTCTTCCGCCTCACGGACTTCGGTCCGCTGCAGGTGACGGATCTCGGTGGCAAAACGTTCAATGCCGGCTCCGGCGAGGGCGATCGCACTCAGGAACTGGGCGTGCCGGTCACGCGGGATGACCTGGGTCGCGATGTCCTCGCGCACGAGCCCCAGGGACTCCATGACGCGCCGTTCGATCACGGGCGGAACCGAGGCGTAGGTGCCGACAGCTCCGGACAGCTTGCCCCTCGCCACCTGCATCGACGCCTCTTGAAGGCGGGTCACGTTGCGGTCCGCCTCGAAGGCGAAACCGGCCATGCGCAGGCCGAAGGTCGTGGGCTCGGCGTGGATCCCGTGAGTGCGGCCGACGCAGAGCGTGTCGCGGTGTTCGAGCGCCAGCTTCACGAGGTTGTCGCGGAAGGCGATCGCGCCTTCGATCAGGATCTCACCGGCCTGGATCAGCTGGGTCGCGACCGCGGTGTCGAGCACATCGGAAGAGGTCAGTCCGTAGTGGATCCAGCGTCCTTCTTCGCCGATCGAGGCGGCGACGACATCGATGAATGCGGCAACGTCGTGGTTGGTGGTCTCTTCCCGCTCGTTGACGGCTTCGACCGTGAAAGTCGCCTTCTCGCGGCAGATCGCCGCGGCTTCGGCCGGGACCACGCCTTCGGCGGCCCAGGCGTCGGTGGCCGCCAGCTCAACCGCGAGCCAGCCGTCCATCTTGGACTTGGCTGTCCAGACTTCGCCCATGGCGGGCCGGGTGTAACGCTCAATCATCGGTTCCCCTTCTAGACGTTGATGATGCGAGCCGCGAGCACGCCGGCGTTCTTCGCGCCGTCGATCGCCACGCAGGCGACAGGTATGCCGGGCGGCATCTGTACCGCGGAGAGCAGAGCGTCGAGTCCGCCGAGAGCCTTGCCGAGGATCGGCACGCCGATCACGGGCAGGTCGGTGTGGGCGGCGGCAACGCCGGGCAGTGCGGCGGACATTCCCGCGCCGGCGATGATCACCTTGAGACCGCGCATGCGGGCGTTCGTGCAGTAGTCGGTGACGAGCGCGGGGTCACGGTGGGCCGACATGACGCGGACTTCGTAGCTGATCCCGGCATCTTCGAGCGCGGCTCCTGCCGGCTGCATCTTCGGCTTGTCGTTCTTTGAACCCATGATGATCCCGACCAGGGGCTCATCGACTTCGACCTCTTCGAACAGCTGCTCGACCGAGGTCAGGGTCTGGGGTTCGTTCTGGGATTCCGTGGACTGGGTTGGGTCGCTCACTGGTCAGTTCCTATCCGGCGCGCCTTACCGCACGGGTGGCGATATCGGTGCGCATCTGTTTGCCTTCGAATTTGATTGCTTCAGCCGCATCGTAAGCCCGTTGGCGTGCGGTTGCTGCATCGGGTCCGAGTCCGGTGAGATTGAGCACCCGGCCGCCGGCCGTCACGATCTGCCCGTCGCGCTCGGCGGTGCCGGCGTGACCGACCTCGGCCAGTTCCGCCGCCCGGTCCAGACCGTCGATCTCGTCGCCCTTCGAGGACGATTCGGGGTATCCGGCCGAAGCGAGCACGACGGTTACGGCCCAGTCGTCGGAGAAATCGACCGGCACGCCCGCGAGACCCCCTGGTTCGCAGGCCGCCTTGAAGATTTCGACCAGGTCCGAGTCGAGGCGCGGCAGCACGGCCTGGGTCTCGGGGTCCCCGAAACGGGTGTTGTACTCGAGTACCTTGGGACCGTCCGCGGTCATCATCAGGCCCGCGTAGAGCACGCCGTGGAAGGGGTGGCCGCGCCGCGCCATCAGGTCGACTATCGGCTGGTGGACCCGGGCGCTCAGGTCAGCCAGAACGTCGCTGCCGACCGCCGGCACCGGTGAGTAGCTGCCCATGCCGCCGGTATTTGGGCCGATGTCGTCGTCGCCGATCCGCTTGTAGTCCTGGGCGGGGGTGAGCGGGATCGCCCGCTCGCCGTCGCAGATCGCGAGCAGCGACAGTTCTTCTCCGACCAGGAACTCCTCGAGTACTACCTCGGTCTCCCCGAAGCGTCGTTCCGTGAAAAAGACTTCGACCGCGTCGCGGGCTTGCGCCGAGGTCTCGCAGATCAGAACGCCTTTGCCGGCCGCGAGGCCGTCGGCCTTGAGAACGAGCGGATACGAAGCGCCGGCAATGTCGGTCAGCGCCTCGTCCCGGTCTCGCAGGACGGCGTAATCCCCGGTCGGGATGCCGGCATCGGCCATCGCCTGCTTGGCGTAGGCCTTCGATCCTTCTAGCCGGGCGGCTTCCTTGCCCGGGCCGAAAGCCGGGATGTCCGCATCGATCAGCGCATCGACGACCCCGGCCACCAGCGGCGCTTCGGGCCCGACGGCGACCAGGTCGATCTCATGCTCGCCAGCGGCGGCCACCACAGCGGCAACGTCACCGGGGTCGAGGTCCGGCAGACAGGTCGCGTCGGTCGCGATGCCGGGGTTTCCCGGCGCACAGAACAGCTTCGGCGCCTGCGGCGAGCGGGCCAGGGCCTTGACGATCGCGTGCTCGCGCCCGCCTCCGCCGAGGATCAGGATGCGCAAAGCCCGGACCGCGCTAGAGGAGTTCGGCGAGGCGCTCGGACGAGAGCGCGGTCAGGGTCTGGCTGGTCATCGTGCCGCGCGATCCCATCTCGATCGAGACCTTGGCCATCGTCTCCTCGGATGGCGCCTCGATCACGGTGACGAAGTCGTACTGACCGAGCGTCGTGTACTGGGCGAGCACCTTCGCCCCCAGGGCCTCGACTTCATGGTTGACCTCACTCACCCGTGACGGGTTGTTCTTGAGGGTCCGCACACCCTCGGAAGTCAGGTTGGTCAGCATCACGTAGGTCGGCATCTCTTCCTCTCGAACGATTTGGCGTTGCGCTACGAAAGCAAGCTATTACTTTTTCCACGTGGGCGGGGTCACTGCGAACCTGCAGTCGGCGCCCGCGCATCCAGCCAGGCGTGCGCTCAGTTGCCGGGCCCAGGCCGCCACCGCAGAGTGCTTCCGCCAGGTGATGAGATTGCGCTCCTCCGAAGGGTCCCGGAAGAGGTTGTAAAGCTCCTCGTCGCCGTAGGCGTACTTCACGTACTTCCACTGCCCGGCGACGAAACCGTTGTAGTTGAGGACGACCGCCTGGTTGGGGGTCTGGTTCCCAGCGCCGTCGAGGAACAGCTCGGGCTGGTCGGCCCCCCGGCCGTTGAACCCTTCGAGCAGGACCGGCACTTTCGAGCCCAGCTTCGGGTAGCGCAGGTTGGAGAGCAGGGAGCGCCCGTCCCGCGCGCCGTTGCCCTGGCTGCCGGTCATCCTGAGGACGGTCGAAGCGATGCTCAGGTTCGAGCCGGGCGCCCGGCTCTTTCTGCCCAGGGGGATGCCGGGGCCGCGGGCCAGGAACGGCTGACGCGTCGAAGGCTCCTGCGGCAGGTACTTGCCGTAGCTGATTCGGTGCTCGCCGTGGAAGAACCCGTTGTCGGAGGTGAAGATGACGTAGGTGTTCTCGAGCAGACCCTGTTTCCTGAGGCTGCCGATCACTCGGCCGATGCCTTCGTCGACCCCCCGGAGGGCAGCGACTTCGTTCCCGTATCGGGTCCGGATCTCGCCTTTCATCTCTGCGGTCAGCGGGGCGTTCCGGCGGATGAAGAACGGCGAACTCGCCCGGGGGCGATCCTTCAGCCGGTAGTTTGGCCGGACCCGGTGGGAAAGGCCTTTCAGCCGGGCGGGAACTGCGGGGCCGGCCGGGGGACGGCCGTCGTCGTGGGGCGCGTTGTAGTCGAGCTGCATGTAAAACGGCCGGTCGGAACTGGAGTTATGCGCGATCTCCTTCAGTGCAAAGCCGGTCATGACGTCGGTCGAATACTGGCAGGCGCCGGGCCGGGTGTAGAAGGACGGCGCGCAGTTCCGCTTGTCCGGGTCGTGCCAGTCGCCGATCGGCGCGGTCATCCGGCCGTCGATGTTGAAGGAGGTGCCGAAGTAACCGGAACCGGCGTTTCGCACCGGTGTCGCCCAACGCTCCCAACCGGGGGGAACTTCGGTCTCCGGGTCGTACCCGTAACCGTTCATGTATTTGCCGATGTGGGAGGTGCGGTAACCGCTCCGCTGGAGCCAGACCGGCAGGTTCTCGCTGAAGTACGGCCCGTTCTGCCAGACCGGGTAGCCGTAAGGCGAGGTGTTGATCCGCATCCCGTGGTTGTGGGTCGCCCGCCCGCTGAGCAGCGAGGCCCGGGACGGTCCGCAGATCGGGTTGCTCGCGTAGTACCGGCTCAGCTCGACACCATGCCCGCCGATCTGGCCGAGCACGTTGGGCATCGCCGGCACCCAGCGGCCACGCTCCCGGACCTGTGCCCGAAGCTGAGACTTCGCCATGTCATCAACCTGAATCAAAACCACATTAGGCCTGGAAGCCGCAACCGCCCGAGCCTGAACCACCCAGAAGAAAGCAACTGCCAGGACGCAAAGAAAGAAAACGAAATGTCGGCTCTTGGTCATCAAGTCAGTAAACCCCGGAACAATCGTGAGTTGCAGTAAGCCAAGGGTGCTTTCCCGGGGCCGTCAGGGGGTGGCTGGCAAGGAGTAAAGGCCGGGAATGTCCGCGATCGTACCCACGTACTTGAGCTGACATTCCCGGCCGTCGACGAAGTCCAGGCGCGTCCTGACGGTTCCGGGGAAGTGCCCGCCCTAGAGTCCGAAGCCGGCGTGGATGTGGTCTGTGTGATCTGACATCGCGAACGCGGTTCCCGCGCCGTCGAGGTCCCAGCCGTAAATGAGCTCGGTCGGCTTGACGCCATCTGGCAGCGAGGCGAGGAAGATGCCGACTTCGGTGCAGGGGCTGTTGGCCGACTGGTCGGTGCAGGAGACGCCGTTCACCGAAGCGATGTCCATGGCACGACCGCCCGCGTGGTTTGAGATGTTGCCGCTGGCCGTGGTCAGGCTGTGGTCGGACTTGAGCGACGAGACGGTCAGGCTGTACTTCTGGGTCAGCATTGCCAGCAGGTTGATCACGCGGGAGTCGATCTGACCGGACTGGATGTCGTTCTGCGCGGCCGCGTTGAGGATCACCATGTTGTCCCAGTTGATCTCGGTCGCGTTTGTGGTCGGCGCGGGGAATTCGATGTTCCAGGTCGTCTTGACCGTGTCGCATTCGCCGGCGATCTGCGCCGCTTCGCGCATCGCCGCTTCGACGTACCAGGAGGCGTGGTTGTGCTCGAACAGGCCCTCCTCGATGCTCTTGTTCGACCAGAGCATGCGGGCGAAGGTGGAGACTGCGTCCCAGGGCTCGTCGCGCTGGACGTAGCCGTCGTCGTTTCCGTCGACTCCGAACTTCTGCCACTCCTCGCGGCTGAGGCCCATGGCGCCGGTGTCGCGCATCTGCTTCCGGGTCATGCCGCGGCCGTAATCGGATTCGAGACGGGCGACTGCGGCCAGTGCCCAGACTCCGCGCTGGCCAAGTCCGTATCGGGAAGACGCGGCCTCGAAGGCGCGCATGTAATAGCTCGGGACTTCGAGGGTCCGGGCGATGTCGGGCTTGCAGACGAAGACCTTGAGGTCTTCGTCGACTTCGACGGTGTCGACCAGGTCGCCGTAACACGCGGCCTTGTCGAGCACGTCCTGGACGTACCAGTCGGCGTGGTTGTAAGCCCAGACCGCGTCGTACCAGTCGCTCGGCGCGCCGGCCGCGGCCAGGTAACGGGCAGCCGAGGTGATCGCGTCCTTCGGGTCGTACGGGTCGGCCTTGCCATCCCCGTTGCCGTCGGTGCCGTACATGTCCCAGGTCGCGGGCATGAACTGCATCCAGCCCTGGGCGCCGGCGTAGGAGGTGACCTCGTTGAGCCGGCCGAAGTCGGTCTCGATCTTGTTGATCGCGGCCAGGATCTGGGGGCCACGTTCACCGAGGTCGTACTGGCCGGCGGCCTTGATGTAGAGCGGGATCAGATTCTTCGGCGGGCCGGTGCTGCCGTCGCAGGCGGCGACCGGCGTGCCGTCACCGGAAAGCCCGTTGCCGGGGTTCATGGTGATTGTCGGCGCCGCGTTCGGGGCGAGTTCTTCGGCCGACTGCGGCTCGGAGCGCCCGGGATCGATGTCGTCGATCTTGGGGTCGGCCGACTGCGGCTTCTTCTTGTCCTTGCCCTTGTCCTGCTTCTTCCCGTTGCTGGAGCCGTTGTTGCTGTCGGGCTTCGTCTTGGGGGGAGTCGTACCGCCAGAGTTGCCGGTGTTGCCGGTGGTGCCCGAGGTTCCGGTGGTACCGGTATCCGGCTGGGCGACGCTCGAGCGGGCCGCGTCGGTTATCGGGTTCGCGCCGTCAGCGGTCGCGGTCGTGCTGGTTGCCAGCAGTGCCCCCACCGAGATCGTCGCCAATGCAGCTCTGAATCTCCCCATGGCCCCCGTTTACCCCCGGACCTCTGAGACGAGCCACTTTTTGTTCTTTTGCTGGTCGAGCGCGAGCCGCAGTTCACTGGTCGCCCCCGAGCGCAGCAGCGAGACACTCACTTCGAGGGAATCAGGGCCCTGGTCGCCCTTGACGATGTTCATCACGGCGGCCTTCGGGATGTCACCGTTGGACGGCTGCCGGGGCGGGTCCTGCTTCAGTTCTTTCGCCAGCTTCAGAGTCGCGGTCTTCTTGAAATCCTTGGCGACACCCTTCTTGCCGATTTCATAATCGACGAAGGTCATCGCGAATTTATGGGCGACCTTCAGCGGCGGGGAGTCCGGGGCCGGAGCCGGCTTTACCACCGTTGCGTAAGGGTCCTGGGCCGACTTGTTGGCGACGCCGCCCCCATTGCTCTTCTTGTTGGAGCTTTTCGAAGTACCGGAAGTCTTGTCGAAGTCCGGAACGACGCCCTTGAGCGTGTCGTCGGGCTTGGCTTCAGAAGGAGGGGTCACGGCCGTCACCGGGGCCGGGGTGGTCGGAGCCACGATCGTTTCGGCCGGCACCGCGGCGACCACCGGGGCGGTCTCGCCATCCTTGGCTTCGCCGTGAAAGTAGAAGGCGGCGCCGATCGCGGCCGCGGTCATGGTCAGCAGCAGCGTCGCGCCGATGTAGGCGAACGGGCTGCGATAACGGAAGGATCCCGAGAACCGCTTGAAGGAATCCGCGATCGGCCAGAGAATCCGTTTCTCTACAGCCCAGAAAAAGCGTCGGATCGGCCAGGTCAGGCCACCTGGAGTCCGTCCCGTGGATTCGGGGTAATCTGGCTCCTCAAGCCGTTCTTCCGCCTGCGAGAGGCGATCCGGGTCTTCTTTCATCTTCTTCTGGCCCTCCCAACCGCACTACGCGGGCCTTGCAGGGTAGTACGGAAACCCATAAGGGGGTCTAAAGGAGCGGGTTGCCGGGCGTATTTCTGCAGCGTGAAAACAGGTTAAACGGGGGGCAGCGCCGACGCGTTACTGCTTCGTGAAAGTCAGTTCGCCTTCGTCCGCATCGACCAGCACCCGGTCGCCTTCGCCAAACTCGCCTTCGAGCATCTTCAGGGCGAGGGCATCGACCAGCCTCTTCTGGATCACCCGCTTGAGCGGCCGGGCGCCGTAGGTCGGGTCGTAACCGAGGTTGCCCAGCAGGGTTTTGGCGTCGGCGGTCAGCTCGATTTCGATGTCCCGCTCGGCCACTCGCCTGGTCAGGCCTTCGATCTGCAGGTCGACGATCCGGCCGATGTCCTCCTTCGAGAGCCGGTGGAAGATCACCGTGTCGTCGATCCGGTTGAGGAACTCGGGCTTGAAGGTTGTTGCGAGCACTTCTTCGACCCGTTCGCGGATGCGCTCATCGACCGTCTCGCCGGCGATCTCCTGGCTGCCGACGTTCGAGGTCATGATCAGCACCGTGTTGGTGAAGCTGACCGTGCGGCCCTGGCCGTCGGTCAGGCGGCCGTCGTCCATCAGCTGGAGCAGCGTGTTGAAGACGTCGGGGTGGGCCTTCTCGATCTCGTCGAGCAGCACCACCGCGTAGGGCCGGCGCCGGACCGCTTCGGTCAGCTGGCCGCCTTCTTCGTAACCGATGTACCCGGGAGGAGCACCGATCAGACGGGAGACGGTGTGCTTCTCCATGTACTCGGACATGTCGAGCCGGACGATCGCCTGCTCGGAATCGAACATGAATTCGGCGAGAGCTTTTGCCAGCTCGGTCTTGCCGATGCCGGTCGGACCGAGGAAGAGGAAGGAGCCGATCGGCCGGTCGGGGTCAGAGAGACCGGCGCGTGAGCGGCGCAGGGCGTTGGCGACCGCGCTGACCGCTTCTTCCTGACCGATAACCCGTTCGTGCAGGCGACCCTCCATCTGGATCAGCTTGTCAACCTCCCCTTCCATCAAGCGGGTGACCGGAATTCCGGTCCACTTGGCGACGACCTCGGCCACGTCCTTCTCGGTGACCTCTTCGGTCAGCATGGTGCCGCCCCCGGCATGCATCGCGGCCATCTTTTCCTCGCACTCGGCGACGGTCTTCTCGAGTTCGGGGATCT
>JBBSKC010000012.1:0-36373 GCA_038256675.1 Solirubrobacterales bacterium
CCGGCGTCGTCCTGCCTAAGCAGGAGTCAGTCAGGTGTCAGCGCACCCGGTACCAGGGCGACTGGTTGCCGATCTCGTCGCTGACCCGGACCCAGCGGATCTTCTTCTTGCCCTTGATCTTCTTCTTCGGGTTCCAGCCGCGGACCTGGACCTTCTTCGGGGGTGCCGTGGCGCTGGGCTTCCTCTTGGAGGTGGAGTACTCGAGACTCTTGGGCTTGCCCAGAGACTTGTTGTAAGCCGACTTCAGGGTGGTCTTCCGCTTTCGTTTCTTGCCCTTTGCCGTTCCGGTGAGCTTGGTCAGGGCCGGAGCGACGGTATCGATGGACCAGTCGGCACTGGAAACCGGGCTGGAGTTGCCGGCCGCGTCAACTTGTCTGACTTCGGCCCTCTGGGCGCCCTGGCCGAGGCCGGCCATTGCCCACGGTGAGCTGCAGGCCGACCAGGCGGCGCCGTTCAAACGACACTCGACGGCGGCCCCGGACTCGGAGCCAAGCGTCAAGGTGGCCGCGGTCGATCGCACGGTGCCAGACGGTGCGCCCGTGAGACCAGGCGCGGCCGGGGCCGCCGTGTCGATCCGCCAGGTCGCGGTGCTGTGCGGTCCGATGTTGCCGGCGGCGTCAATCTGGCGCACGTCGAGATTGTGGGTTCCGTCCGAGAGGAAATTCGCGGCGGCTGGGGAGACGCAGGAGGTCCAGGCTCCGCCGTCCTTTCGGCATTCGAACGATCCGCCTGATTCGCCGGTGAAGGCGAGCGAATGGTTCCGGACGGGGTGGACGATGTCTCTCGGCGCGGTGACGTTCGGGGCCGCGGGAGCGGTCGAATCGCGGGTCCAGCTCGCGGCCGCAGGCGGACTCGTGTTGCCGGCCAGGTCGGTCTGGCGGACCTTGACCGTGTGCCCGCCGTCGCCGAGTCCGTTCAGCTCGAGCGGGCTCGAGCACGATGAGAAGTTGTCGCTGTCGACGGCGCAACTGAAGCTGGCGCCATCCTTGCCGGTGAATGCGATCGACGCCGAACCGGACTGGGTCAGGGCAGGCGGGACGCTGGTCAGGGTCGGAGCCAAAGCTCCCGAATCGACTTCCCACGAGGCCGAGGACTCATCACCAAGGTTGCCGGCCTGATCGCGCTGGCGCACGGAGAAGACATGGGGGCCATCTTCCAGCCCGGTCAGGCCCTGCGGGCTCGTACATTCCTGGAAAGGGGCGGAATCGAGCGAGCACTGAAAGGTGCCTCCGGCCTCGCCGAGGAAAGCGATCGACGCGGACGTCGCCGAAGTGAGTCCCGCTGGGGCGCCGGAAAGCTGGGGCGCATCCGGAGGAGACGTGTCCACGGTCCAGGTTGCACTCGACCTTGTCGCACTTTCGTTGCCCGCCCGGTCGTACTGTTTGACCTTCACGCTGTGGGGGCCGTCGGCCAGTCCGGTGAGGTTCAAAGGAGACGTGCAGGAACCGTAGGCACCGTTGTCGACCGAGCACTTGAAAGTGGCGAATGCGTTCTCGCCCGTGATCACGAGCGACGCTGTCGTCGATTTGGTTCTTCCGGGTGGGGTTCCACTGAGCCCGGGGAGTCCGGGTGCGATCGTGTCCACGTTCCAGCTGACGAGCCGGGTCGCACCGGTGTTGCCGGCGAGGTCGGTCTGCTTCACTGCGAATGAGTGCGGACCTTCGGTGGTTACGCTGAACGCCTGCGGGCTCGTGCAGGTGGAGAAGGTTGCGCCATCGATTGCGCAGGTGAAGTCGGCATCGGGCTCTCCGTTGAAGCTGATCGAAGCCGACTTGGTCGTCTCCCACTCGGCGGGCGGACTCGGAACCTCGGGTGCGTCCGGCAGCACCGAGTCGACCCTCCAGGATGCGGACACCGCAGTGCCGGCGGTAATCCCATCGGTGAGCCGGACCGACCAGGTGTGGCCGGCCTGGCCGAGGCCGGCTAGCAGGGCCGGACTCGAGCAGGGGGCATACTCGGCGCCATCGAGTTTGCACTCGTAGCTCAGTCCGGCAACCCCGCCGGTGAACTGGATGGTCGCCGAGTCCAAGTTGACCAGACCGGAGGGGGCCGATGTGATCTGCGGCGTCGGGACCGCCGTCGGGTCGAAGTTCACCTCGGTCATCGAAGACGCGCTCAGGTTGCCGTTGGTGTCCTGGGCACGGGTCTCGACCCAGGAGACACCCAGGGTGTTGACCGGCACCGAGACCGAACTCGACATCAGCGTCTGCCAGGACCCGGCGGCCGCGCCGGTGCGCAGGCGGTATTCCATTCCCTTGATGCCGGCCGGGTCCGAGTAGCCGACTGTGACCGTCGGGGCCGTCAGACTGGCCCCGCTCGGCAGCTGCGGGCTCACCGATCTCGTGGTGACGGTCGGAGCGGTTCCGTCGGAGTACTGGAAGCCGGAATCCCACGCCTTCTGCGCGATCTTGGTCTGGCCGCTAAGGGACGGGTGGAAGTGATCGATCGTGCTGATGTCGTCGTCGACGAACTGCCAGTCCGCCCGCGGGAGGTACGGGCCGTTCGACAGCGGGTCGGCCCGGTTGGAACTGAAGTTGAACAGGGCGTTGTCGTCGAACCGGCAACGCAGCCGCAGCGCGCATTCTTCCGCGAGGATCTGGTTGAAGGCGATGTTCCGGGCCCGGACGGCTTCGCGTCGGGTGACCCCTGCTTCGGACATGTCGGTGGGATCGATGACCAGCGACTTACAGGGGATCACCGCCAGGGTGTCCCAGAAGAGCCGGGCCGTGCCCGCCCGGCTGCTCGGCTCCGAGTTCGGAGGGTTGGGGGCGCCACGCAGGAACCAGAGGTTGAAGATGTCGGGGATGCTCGAGACCGAGATCAGCGCGTTCGGCGACCGGGCCGCGATCGCGTTCAGACCGGCCACGAATTGGGAGCGGTAGTCGGACAGCGAAGTCATCTGGGGGACCGAATCCTTGCAGAGGTCGTTGCCGCCCATCTCGACCAGCACCAGTTCGGTCGAGGCGGGCATCGAACTCGCCTGGCCCGCCATGTCGGTCATCTTCTTGCCGTTGGCGGCCATCGGGTACCGGTTGCCGCTGATTGCGGGGTTGATTGCCAGCAGGCGTGAGTAAATGCTCTGGACGGCGGCGTTGGTGCCCGTGCCCCAGGAGTTGGCCGGTTGTTCGGCACTCGGCAGGCCGGCCGTGCCGGTCCCGGCGGAGATCGAGTCGCCGAGCAACGCCACCGAGTTCGGCGGGCCGCTACGGGCCGCGGTGGTGGCGGGCGGCGCGGCAGATGCAGTTTCGGCGACGGCCGCGAAAGCGGTCACCCCGGCCAGCGCGAGGATCAGCGCCACGCGGCGCGCGCCGGTTCCCGATCGCATCAGTTTTCCTCCCTCAGACTGGATTGCTCTCCCAGGCAATTGACTGCCACCACCATATCCGTTCCCGGCGGCTGAATCCACTGGCCGAGGGCCGTGGCCCGGTGGACCCGGACCGTTAGGCTAGGGACAGAGAACCAGTCAATAAACAAGGAGTGCCAAATGGCTTACGAAGTACCTGATCTTCCTTACGCTTACGACGCCCTCGAGCCCCACATCGACGAAGCGACGATGAAGGTGCACCACGACAAGCACCACCAGGCTTACGTCGACAAGACCAACGCTGCCCTCGAAGGAACCGAGTGGGCCGACAAGGACATCGCCGAAGTCGTCGCCAATCTCGATTCGCTGCCGGACGACAAGCAGGGCCCCGTCCGCAACAACGGTGGCGGCCACTTGAACCACTCGCTCTTCTGGGAGATGCTCAGCCCCGACGGCGGCGGCGCGCCGAGTGGCGACCTCGCCACGGCGATCGATTCTGCCTTCGGTTCATTCGACGAGTTCAAGGAGAAGTTCAAGGCCGGCGGCATCGGCCAGTTCGGGTCCGGCTGGGTCTGGCTGGTCAAGGAAGGGGACGGTGTGGCGATCGTGTCCACCCCGAACCAGGATTCACCCCTCACCGACGGAAAGACGCCGCTGCTCGGCGCTGACGTCTGGGAGCACGCGTACTACCTGAAGTACCAGAACAAGCGCCCGGATTACCTGGATGCCTTCTGGAACGTGGTCAACTGGGAGTATGTGGCCGAGCGCTTCGCCTCTGCCCAGAGCTAGTTCGCGAACACACGTTTGAACGCCGGCGGGGCGGTCCATCGTGGGCCGCCCCGTTTCGATTCATGCGGTCTTGAGGTTTCCTGAATCCGGCTGCGGTAGCCTGACCGCTTCATGGACTCCCTGCGCAAAATGCCTTTGCTCGCACTTCTGGCCGCCGGCCTTCTGGCCCTCGGCCTGGCTGCCTGTGGTGGTGGCAACGACGGTGATGAGACCGCCCGTTCGGCGCCGTCGACTTCGGACTTCCCATCGGCCCAGGGGAAAACGATCGAAGAGGTGCTGAACTCCATGCCACCCTCGGAGCTGGTCGTTTCGCCCGCCGCCTCGGCCTTCGAGGTGGGCAGCAACCGGTATCCCTTCGGTGTCTTCGATGTCGGCGGCAAGCAGATCGACAACGCCGATGCCGCCCTCTACTTCGCCAAAACGACGCAGTCGGAGGTCGAAGGCCCGCTTCCGGCCAAAGTCGAGTCGCTGGAAACGAAGCCGGCCTTCCGCGCGAAGGGCAGCGACGGACCCGACGAGGCCACGACGTTCTATCTGGTCGATGACGTGAAGTTCGACCGAAGCGGCCCCTGGCTGGTGATGGCGGCGATCAAGACTGACGACGGTTTTGAAGCGTCCCGCCTGCCCAGTCCGACGGTGGGCCAGTTCCCGAACGTCGCGGCGGTTGGTGAAAAGGCACCGGTGATCAGCACACCGACCGCGGCGAGCGTCGGCGGCGACCTGTCGAAGATTGACACCCGCCAGCCACCGTCGAGCCTCCACGAGTCCGATTTCAAGGACGTCGTCGGCACCAAGCCGGTGGCACTCCAGTTCGCCACTCCGGCCCTCTGCCAGACCCGGGTCTGCGGGCCGGTCGTCGACATCACCGAACAGGTGAAGACCGAGTCCGGCGACGGGGTCGAATTCATTCACCAGGAGATCTACAACGAGAACGACCCGAACAAAGGACTGCGGCCCCAGCTCAAGCCCTTCGGGCTTCAGACCGAACCGTGGATGTTCCTGATCGGATCCGACGGGAAGATCAAGCGGCGGATCGAAGGCCCGTTCAGCGTCGAAGAGCTGACCGCCGACATCCAGGAACTCAAGTAGGAGTAGAAGTAAGGATCGGGTTCTGGCGTCTGTCTCCACGCTGACGCGCGGAGGACAGGCGGCGAAACCCTAAGGGCTACTCGACCGGGGACCAGGTTTCGGCGGTCTCCGAGGGGGCCGGTGGTTCCATCGTCCCGGTGTTCTCCGCGACCCGTGCCGCCCGGGCCTCGACCGGCAGGTGTTTTTCTTCGGCTCCTTCGGCCGGCGCGATCTTGCTCATCGCTCGTTCGGTCATCGCCGTGATGGTGAGGCTCGGATTGACGCCCGGATTGGCCGGCACCGCCGATCCGTCGCAGATCAGGAGATTCTCGTAACCGAAAACGTGGTTGTCGGAGTCGACCACTCCTGACTCGGGTCCGGCACCGACCACGGCACCACCAAGGATGTGGGCGGTTGTCGGGATGTTCAGGGTGGACTCGGCGATCGAGCTCTGGGGAATGCCGCCGGTCTTCTTCGCGAACCACTTGGCCACGTCTTCGGCCGCCTGGATGAAAGTCGGGTTGGGACGCTCCGGATCCTGCTCGGTCTGGAGGCGCACGCCCTTGCCGAAACGCTTCTTGATCGGCTTGAGCCGCATTGCCGAATCGACCGACTGCATCACCAGGAGGATCACGGTGCGCTGGGACCAGTACCGCGGGCTGAAGAAGAGCTTCGCGGTCTTCCCCGGATTCCTCGCCATCGCCGCCACCCACTTGAACGGCCGGGTGAGGCGGGTCCCGTTGGCGGTCATGATCGTGTAGAGCCGGCTCATCGAATCGCCGGCCTTGCCATAGGTCACAACTTCGATGTGGGTGTCGGGGTCGGGGTAGATGCTCGAGGTGATCGCGACCGAGTGGCTGAAGTCGCGGGTGTCGTCCGGCGCGGTGACCGCCTGGATCGATTCAGAGTTCGTCCTGACCACGTGCCCGAGGCGCTCCGAGATGTTCGGCAGGGCGCCGGAGTGGCGGCAGTTCGCAAGCAAGTTGTTGGTCCCGAGGGCACCGGCCGAAACGATCACTCCCTTGGCCGTCAGTTCCTTGGGCCGGCGCCTGAAGATCGACCCGGAGCGCTCGGTCTTCAGGCGGTACCCCTCGCTGCCATCGTCGGCACCGATTGGCCGGATCTCGGTGACCTGGCGACCGGGCTTCACTTCGACACCAAGTTTCTCGGCGAAGTAGAGGTAGTTCTTGACCAGGGTGTTCTTGGCGCCGTAGCGGCAGCCGACCATGCAGGCGCCGCATTTGATGCAGCCGGTCCGGTCAGGTCCTTCGCCGCCGAAATACGGATCGGAGACGGTCTTGCCGGGCTGGCCGAAATGGACCCCGACCTGGGTATTCGCGTAAGTGTTGTCAGCGCCGGTCTCTTCGGCATACTCGCGCAGGAGCTGGTCGGCGGGACCTTCGTCGCGGTACAGGGTGACCCCCAGGATGCGTTCGGCGGTGATGTAGTGGGGGCCGAGCTCGACCTCCCAGTCGGCCAACCCGTTCCACTGCTTGTCCGTGTAAAAGGCGGGGCGGGGGCGATAGAGCGTGTTCGCGTACCCGAGGCTGCCGCCGCCGACGCCGCTGCCGGAGACGATGAAGATGTCCTTGAACACGGTCATGCGCATGATGCCGCGCAGGCCGAGCTTCGGCATCCAGAAATAGCGGCGCAGGTTCCAGGTCGTCTTGGCGAAGTCCTTGTCTTCGAACCGCCGTCCGACTTCGATCACGGCGACCTTGTAGCCCTTTTCGGCAAGCCTGAGCGCCGAAACGCTGCCGCCGAATCCGGACCCGACGATGATCCAGTCGTAGTCGTATATCCCTGGCATTCGCCGGAGTCTAGAGAGTTCAATACATCTGACTGGTAAGAACATCCGCGCAAACGTATAACCACTTGAAACCACCCTACCGCAACCTTTACTGCTTCTTTGGTTTAGAGTCATTGGAGGAATCTGGCTCACGCAAGCCCGCGTTCGGGCGCATCAAAACTTCAAGGAGAGAAATGCAAAGGTTGGGAGTAGTTCTGGCGATGGTTGCCGTATTTGCGGTGGCCAGTTTTGGTTTCGCGGGTCAGGCTTCGGCCGCCGCCAAGGAGGCGAAGGTCACCGCGACCTCGATCGACGCCGACATCACCAAGGCGCAGACCAAGGCGAAATCAACCTGCAAGAAGGTTTCGAAGGCGAACAGGAAGGCCAAGAAGGCTTCGAAGAAGGCCAAGAAGCTCAACAAGAAGGCCAAGAAGCTCAACAAAAAGGCCAAGAAGCAGAGCCGGAAGAAGGGCAAGTCCTCCAAGGCCGCCCGCAAAGCACGCAAGGCAGCAAAGAAGGCGCGCAAGTCTGCAAAAAGGGCGAGCAAGAGCGCAAAGAGGACACACAAGTACCGCAAGAAGACCAAGAGAAACTGCAACAGGGCTCGTAATGCCACCAGGAAGCTGAAAACACTGAAGGCTGGCTCTTTCTTCGATGTCTGCGCCCAGGGCGACTGCTACCGCAAGATCCAGGAAGCCGCGGATGCCGCAGCGACCTTCCAGGAGAAGAACAACTACCTGGCAACCGTTCGCATCCAGCCCGGCACTTACGTCGAAGGTGTTTTCCTCGACGGACGCAACCCGGCCTACGACTACAACGGTCTGACCATCGAAGGCGTGAAGGCCGACATGACCCCGAACTCGAACGCCCGTGAGGCGATCCTCGAGGGTGCTGGTGCCAAGACGATCGTCGACGGTCAGCCTCAGGTCGCCCAGAACGCGATCGAAGCCCGTAACACCGCCGGCCTCGTCATGAAGAACATGTGGGCCCGCAACTACCAGAACAACACATTCTTCGTCTGGGCTGCGACCGACCCGAAGCCGCCGCTGCCCCCGCTCGACGAGTACTGCGGCGACTACGTGATGGACAACCTCGTCTCATCCGACACGCGTTCATACGGTCTGTTCGCCCGTAACTGCTTCGGCGGCGAGATGACCAATTCCGAAGGCTGGAACCACGGTGACTCCGCTTTCTACATCGGCGAGACCCCGTGTGACAGCGAGAGCTGGGACAACCGCGATCAGCCGGCCAAGGGTGCGTGCCAGGCGAACCCGAAGTGGACCGTCATGGATAACGTGACCAGCCACCAGAACGTCCTCGGTTACTCAGGCACCAACTCGAAGTACGTCGAGATCAAGAACTCGACCTTCTACAACAACGGTGCCGGCATCGTGCCGAACACCCTTGATTCGGAGAAGTTCGAGCCTGCCGGCTGGATGAATATCCACGACAACGACATTTTCTGGAACAACTACAACTACTACTCGACCGGTTCCGAGTTCGAGACCGTCTCCAACGGCCTCGGTGAGATCGTGCCGGGCGTCCAGGTGAACTACCCGACCGGCATCGGCATCGTGCTTTACGGCACTGACGGAATCGTTTCGAAGAACAACAACATCTTCGGCAACGAGAAGTGGGGCGCCATGGCGTTCTCTGGACCGCTTGACGCCAATGAAGGCGGTGACGCGAAGAACCTGAACAACCAGTTCATCGACAACGTACTGGGCCGTGGTGGAATCGACCCGAACGGGGCCGACTTCCTCGACGACAATACGGGTGGCGGCAGCTGTTACCAGGGCAACGGTCCCAACCCGACCTACGTCCTCGGCAACGGCAGCGTTGCGCCTGACGAGATCTACCCGAAGACCTGTCCTCAGCCGGTTGCGCTGAACAAGGACACATCGGCTCTCGACCTCGGTGCCGGTATCCAGGCGGACGCAGCCCTGCAGGGTGACGATCCGAACACGGTGCTCGGTTACGCCGCCGCGGATCCGCCCGAGTCGATGGAATGCTCGTGGCTCGGCAACTCGCACCCGGCGTACACCGATGCCGCTGGCGTCAGCTACACCGAGAAGCGGGCCGATCCGGTCAACCCGGCACTCTGCCCCTGAGAAATCGAGAACGATAAGGAATAAATGAATTCACTGCTAAATAAGCGGTTGCCGGGGATTCTGGCTGTCGGACTCGTAGCGCTGGCCGTGGGGGCGGCCGGCACTACAGCCGTCGCGTCGAATGACGCGTCGGTCAGCGGTTTGACGCCCACGCAGAAGAAGGCGAAAACCAGGGCGATCAAGAAATGCAAGAAGATCAGGAAGAAGTCGAAGCGCAAGGCCTGCATCAGGCGGGTCAACAAGAAGTACAGGAAGCTCGCCGCGAACCCGCCGGCGCCGAACGGCATCACCAAGACGGTCGGCGTCGTCGATGACGAGTTCGAGCCCGATGACCTGACCATCAAGGCCGGCGACTTCATCAACTGGGTCTGGAGCAACGACAACGCCAACGCGCACAACGTGACGTTAATTGATGGTCCGGGCAACCTCACGGAAACCGACAAGTACAACCTGAGTACCCCGAACTCACCGTCGGTCCAGTACTCGTTCAAGCGCCCGCTGACCAAGCCCGGTGACTATTTCTTCCTCTGCACCCTGCATTCGACGGTCATGGACCTGTCGGTCACGGTCACGAAGTAGTCGTCGCGATCGACTGAAGGGCTAAGACGATGGACATGGATCCAGTAGACCGCCGGGGGTTCCTCGGCCTGTCCGGTGGCGCGATCATCTGCACGCTCGCCGGACAGAAGATCCGTGCCGACAAGGAGGCCAACCTTCCGCAGCTTTCCCGCAAGCTGAAGGTACCGCCGAAGGTCGCCGCCGCGGCCGACAACCCTGGCATCACCAAGGCCGCGATTCAGGGGAATCGCAAGGAGTACTGGATCACGGCGGAGCAGCGCAGGTGGAACATCGTGCCGACCAACAAGGACCAGATGATGAATCGGAAGGTCAAGGTCCGTGGCGGCAAGCAATTCCAAGCCTACGCTTACCGACAGTACTCGGCCAATTTCGCCGCCCCGCTCGGGCCAGCCACGATCCCCGGGCCCCTGATCGACGCCGAGATCGGTGACACGGTGGTCATCCATTTCCGGAACCTGCTGCCGACCCCGGTCACGATGCACCCGCACGGGGTCTTCTATTCGAACGAAATGGATGGCGCCTATAAGGGTCGCTACACCGACCCCGGCGGTTTCGTCCAGAAGAACCGCACCTTCACCTACCTCTGGGAATGCGTCGAAGGCACTCAGGGCACCTGGATGTACCACGACCACGGCCCGATGGATCCGATCCCCCTCTACAAGGGCCTGTTCGGACCGATGATCATCCGCGACCCGAACGAGCCTCGTCCCGACCGCGAGTTTTTCCTCGGTTTTCACAGCTTCACCGGAGCCGCCACCGGCCTGCGCGAAGAATTCTCCTGCATTAATGGCCGTTCGTACGCCGGCAATACGCCGACCCTCGAAGCGAAGGTCGGCGAGAACGTTCGCTGGCACGTCTACGGACTGGACGAGGATTTCCACACCTTCCACATTCACGGCCACCGCTGGGAGGAAAACGGATCGATCATCGACAACAAGACTTTCGGTCCCGGTGATTCGTTCCAGGTCGACATCGCCGAGGACAACCCGGGCCGGTGGTTCTACCACTGTCACGTGTTCTCGCACCTACATCACGGAATGAACGGTTGGTACCTCGTAACCTGAAAACTGCCGTCCTGGCCCTCGCCGGGATGGTCACCCTCCTGGCCGTTCTCGCCGTTCCGGCAAGCGCGGTGAATACGCGTGTCTCGATCGCCGATTTCAGGTGGTCGCAGACGCCGACCGTCGACCTCGGGGAGACGGTCATCTGGGACTGGCTCGGTCCGGACACCCAGCATTCCATTACCGGACAGCCCCCGAATGCGTCCCAGTGGGATTCCGACCCGCAGAGTTCGATGCCGATCCACACTCCGGGTGACTCATACTCGCTCACCTTCGACCAGCCCGGGGAGTATCTCTTCGTCTGCAAGGTGCACAGTTCGGTCCGGGGTACCGTGACCGTTTCCGACCAGCCGGGCAATCCGAACTCGGATCCGGGCCCACAGCCGCCGGTCGATTTCGACTACACGCCACCGACGATGAATGAGATAGACCTCGACCCCGACGTCTTGGGGCCCAAGGGCAAAGGCGCCCCGCTCGATGTCGCGATCGATGAGCTCGGGGTCGCTGACGCCGATTACTACAAGCTGATCAAGCGTGGCAGGAAGACGATCAGGATGTTCATGGGCTACTCGAGGTGGGACGTCCACGTCGGGTACAACCGCCTCAGGTTCGCGGCCCGCACCGCCACCTTCAAGCCGAAGCCCGGCAAATACGAAGCGCTGGTCCGGGTCACCGACGAGAGCTTCAACGTCAGCGACCCGACTCCGATCAAGTTCGAAATCAAGAGCCCGAAGAAGAAAAAGGGCAAGAGGACGGCGAAAGCCAAAGCATTGAAGAAGTGCAAGAAGATCAGGAAGAAGTCGAAGCGCGACGCCTGCATCAAGAGAGTCAAGAAGAAGTACAAGCCAAAGCCTCCGGGGTCGAAGCCACCAGAGCCGTCGGAGCCGTCGGAACCGCCGCCGGTGGACGGCGACACGAGGACAGTCGGCGTCGTCGATGACAAGTTCGAACCCGATGATCTGACGATCAAGGCCGGCGATTCGATCGACTGGGTCTGGAGCAACGACAACGCCAACGCTCACAACGTGACCTTCGTCGATGGCCCCGGCAATCTCACCGATACCGACAAGTACAACCTGACTACCCCGAACTCACCGTCGGTCCAGTACTCCTTCAAGCGCAGGCTCTCAAAGGCCGGTACCTATGACTTCATCTGCACCCTGCATTCGACGGTCATGAACATGAAGGTCAACGTCACGAAGTAGGCTTCACCGGTGCCGAATTCACTCGAGCGACGCCACAACCGCCGCCGCCGGCATGAGCGGACCCGCCAGGAGCTGATTCAGGCCGCGATGGACCAGGCGGTGGCCGGATCCTTCAAGGACCTCACGGTTGAAGGCATCACCCGCGAAGCCGGGGTCTCCCGCAGCGCGTTCTACGTCTACTTCGGGGACAAGGAAGAACTTCTATTGGGCGCGCTGGAGGACCTGATAGCAAGCCACCAGAACCGCCTCGGCAGTTGCTGGACTTCCGGCGGCGATCCCAGGCGAGGGGTGGAGAAGGCGATCTACGACATCAGCCGGGTCTACGCCGATAATTCCGAATTGCTCGGCCTCGCCTTCGAGACCGCCACCTACGACGAAGAGGTACGTGAGATCTGGTCGGTGCTGCTCGACACGATCACCGAAGGCACGACCACCGAGATCAGGACGCGGCAGCGCGAGGGCGCGATCGATGGGTCACTTGACGCCGTGGCCCTGGCCGGTGGCCTCGTACTGATGACCGAGCGCAGCTTTCAGGTCCATCTGGGCCAGGACGACCGCAGCGCCGATTCGGTTGCCGCGGAGGTCACCAAGGTCTGGTGGGCGGCCCTCTTCGGAGCGACGCCCCAGCCGACTGAGTCGACCGAGGCGTCGGGTCCGGACGGTGAAACCTAGAAGCTGACGCTGGGCGTGGCCCGCTCGGCTTCGACGATCTCGAAGAATTCCTTGTCCTCGAAGCCGCCCTGGTTGGCGACGATCGACGTCGGGAACTGCTGGATCTTGGTGTTGTAGCTCTGAACGTTGGAGTTGTAGATCCGGCGTGAAGCCTGGATCTCGTCTTCGAGCTCGGAGAGGTTGCGGCTGAGCTGCTGGAAGTTCTCCGTGGCCTTCAGGTCGGGGTAGTTCTCGGCAACTGCACGAAGGTCGGCCATGGCGCGGGTCAACGTGCCCTCGGCCTGGGCGGTGTCTTCGACGCCGGTCGTGGCCATGGCGTCAGCCCGGGCCTTGGTCACATTCTCAAATACCTGCTGCTCGTGTGTCGCGTAACCCTTGACCGTTTCGACGAGGTTCGGGACGAGGTCATGACGTCGTTTCAGCTGAACGTCGATTCCACTCCAGGACTCTTCAACGCGGTTCTTGGAAGCGATGATTCCGTTGCGGGCTGAGATGTACCACAGCACCACGATCAGAATGATCACGACGACCACAATCAGCGCTATTAAAACGCCGCTCATATTTCATTCCCTTCAAGCTGTACAGGACCGGAATTGATCACGGGGCTAATCCTACCCCGATCAGCGTGGAGACTTGGGGCGCGTCCATTACTTTCACCGGTTCCGGCGGGTAGGGTGACGGCTGTGCCATCTGAAGCCGAAGAATGGGCCGCAACGGTCGCGGCCTACAAGGGCGCCGGTGAAGTCAACTACGAACCGGTGGGCGGGATCAATCCGGCCGACGGGCCGGTCGCGCTCTGCGTCGGCGGCACCAATCGTCTGACCGGCGAACTCGCCCCGGACTTCTGGGGTGCCTGCTGTGACGCCGATGAAGTCGAGGTCGGCAAGGTATTCCGCAAGTCGGTGGTTCCCCAGGCCCTGCTGACCAAGGCCCACATGCCGGACCTGGCCAAGGTGATCGCCGCGTTCAACGTCGAGTCGGTCGAAGGCACTCCTGATGAAAAGCTCAAGCACCTGACCTCGAGGCGCAAGGTCGAGTTCGAGTCGCTCGACTTCAACCAGAACTTCCTCGCGACCGTGCCGAAGGAGTACGACCCGACCGCCCTGCGAGAGCTCTTTTCGCCCGGCTTCCTCGACTGGGTGACCACGATCGACCGGGAGATCGACTTCGGCATCAACGACCGGCAGTTCTGGTTCCTTTGGCACCTCAGGGAACGGACCGCCGACGAACTGAAGCTGGCGCTCGTCAACGCCGGGGAACTCTTCAGGCGTGTCCGCAGCGAGATGGCAGAGGAGGGGATCCACCATTACGAAACCGGACCCTGGTACGCGGGACTCGCACCTTTCCCGGCTGAGTAATTGGCGGCCCGAGCCCGCCGCCGTCAAAACGGCCACCCGGGCGGCGGTCGTCATGCCGCTGGCCTACGGGCTGACCACGCATTTCGTCGGGGGCAACCACGCGCCGATCTTCGCCGCCTTCGGCAGTTTCGCGTTGCTGGCCATGGTCGACTTCTCGGGCCGGACCCCGGCTCGCGTTGCCGCCTATCTCGGCCTCACGGTGGCCGGGGCCTTCCTGATCACCCTCGGCACGCTCTGCTCCGGCTACCTGTTGCTCTCGACGCTCATGGCCGGCGCCGTCACTTTCGTCATTTCGTTCGCGGGGGTGATCAACGGATACTTCGCGGCTGCCCGGATCGCCGCGGTGCTCCTGATCGTGCTGCCGATCATGATTCCGGCCGACCCCAACGCGATCGACGACCGTTTACTCGGCTGGTTGATCGCCTCGGCGATTGCGATCCCGTCGATCTTCCTGGTCTGGCGGGAACCATGGGCGACACCACTCCGCAAGGGGTGCGCCGACACCTGCCGTGCTCTCGCCGACCTGGTCGAATCGCCTGACGACAAGGATTTGCTGGAAAGCGCCATGGACTCGGTGGTTTCGGTCCGCCGTCAGTTTTTCAAGACGCCCCACCGGCCGACCGGGGCAACCGGTTCGGCCGCCGCCGTCGCGGCGCTCATCGAAGAGCTCGGTTGGATCGTCAGCATCTTCTGGCGCCCCGGTCCATCGATCAGTGAGCTCGGCGATGAAGGGGCGGCCGTGCGCCAGGCCTGCGCAAGGGTGCTGCGCGACATGGGTGATCAGGTAGCCCGGAGACAGGGCAAGGTCTCGATCGACGAAATCGAGGAACGGCGCGAGGCACTGATCGGAGCATTCACCAGACGGGTGGAAGCCGGCACCGAGAGCCGAACCAAGCTTCAGGCAGACCTCGACCGGACTTTTCGCCTGAGGCTCCTGTCGTTCTCGATCGGCGAAGCTGCCGGGATCGTCAACGTGGCGACGGGCGAAGTTGAGGCTCCGGGAGCGCTCGGCGAGCGCTGGCATCGGTTAATTGCGAAAAGCCGTAATCGGGCGGCCACCACCGGGCATCTGCTCGCCGAGCACGCCGATCCCCGGTCGGCCTGGCTCCGAAACAGTCTGCGTGGTGCGGTCGGCATCGGTCTGGCGATCTTCGTCGCCGACCTCTTCGACGCGCAGAACGCCTTCTGGGTGGTGCTGGGGACACTTTCCGTGTTGCGGTCGAACGCGGTCGGGACGGAAGGAAGTGCCGCGTGGGCGCTGTTGGGGACGGCCATCGGCATCGTGATCGGCGGGCTCGTCCTGACCGTGATCGGTGATCACCAGGAGCTGCTCTGGGTAGCCTTACCTCTCGCCGTCTTCGGTGCGGCGTTTGCGCCTCGGCAACTGTCCTTCGCCGCGGGCCAGGCCGCCTTCTCGATCCTTGTGATGGTCCTTTTCAACCTGATCAATCCGATCGGCCTCGAGGTCGGACTGATTCGGGTCCAGGACGTGGCGATCGGCTGCGGGGTCAGCCTCGTGGTCGGGCTGCTGATGTGGCCGCGGGGAGCGAAGGCACTGATCCGGACCTGTCTCTCCGAGGCCTACGAGGTGGGGTCCCGGCTCGTCTGGGACCGAATCCATTCCGCGCTCGCCGGCAACGAGCCTGACCTGTCGGATCCGGTGCGGCTGGAAGCGGCCGCAGCCGGCGGCCGTCTCGACGTCGCGCTCCGGCAGTACCTCGAAGAGAGCTCGTCCGACCACGTGAATGCTTCGAGTTTCGTCGCGCTGACCGCCTGTTCGTCCCGTCTGATGCGATCGGCCCACGGTCTCCGGATGATGGTGGGGATGCCCTGGTACAAGGCACCGCCGGAGGACCTGGCCCCGGTGGTGAACGGGGTCAATGACCGGGTGCGCGAGTGGTACCGCGATCTCGCTGAAGCCATGGGCCAGTCCGGGCGGTTGCCCGAAGCGGAGGAGGTCGACGATTCGTTCACGAACGACGTGATCACTGCGATCGACCGGTTCGGAGGCACCGACGAGGATGTGTACCCGGTGCTCAGCGCCGCCTGGCTGGTTCTGAATCTCGAGTACCTGGTGGCACTCGAAGGACGCGTCGCCTTCCACGCCGACCGGCTGTTCGCCGACTCACCCGCCAAGCAGCACGACCTCAAAGTCGGTTAGTCGACGGGGTAGTCGTCTTCGTCCGGCAGCACGACGCGGTGATGCTGTTCGTCACCGATCACCTTGGGCAGGATCTGGCGGGACGAATTCGGGTCGGCTTCGGCGGCGGCCATCGCGGCGGCCGTGTCCGGGTGAGGCGCCAGGGCTTCGAGCTGCTTGACGGTCGGGAAGACGATCGCGAACTCCTCGGCCTCGTACTCGGCGAGTGCGGTGGCGGGAGAGACCCAGCGCTCCGCCGTCATCTCGGTGCCGTCGGGAGTAATTTCGATCCCGTCGGGCGAGGCGGCGAGGAAGAACCAGGTGTCAAAGCGGGTCTTGACCACCTCGGGCGTCACCCATCGGGCCAGCGGCACGAGCCGGGTTGAAGGGTCGAGCTCGACTCCGGCTTCTTCGTGGAGTTCGCGGATAGCGCAGGTTTTCAGACCTTCGAGTCCGTCGCCGTCCTCCGGGTCGAGAGCACCGCCCGGGAATACCCAGACGTTGGGCATGAAGCGGGCCTTTTCGGTCCGGCGGAGGAGCAGCACCTCAAGCGAGCCGTCTTCGGCGCTGTCGCGCAGCAGGATGACCGTGGCCGCCTCGCGGGGCACGGTCGGATCACCCAGGTTGATTCTCTCCGAAGGTCCCGGCTCAGGAAGGCGCACCAAGGAACAACCGTACCGCGACAGACCCAAGTTGGGGTGGTTCCATTTAGCCCCACCCCTCGGGGTTATTTGGAACCACCTCGTGTGGTTGCGGGTTGTCGCGCTACTCTCATGTCCATGAGCACCGTTACTTCAAGCCTCTGGATCTGTGTGTCCTGTGGTTGGATCTATGACCCGGCCGAAGGCGACCCCGACGGGGGAATCCCGCCGGGCACTGAATTCAAGGACATCCCCGAAGACTGGTTCTGCCCGGTCTGCGGCGCGCGTCCCAGCGACTTCGAGCCCTACGAAGGCTAAGAAACGTCGAGGTGGGTGCGTTTACTACCGCCTGGCAGTAGTAAACGCACCCACCTCAGTTCTCTTTGAGGGCTCGCCGGCGTGAGTGCCTGACCCACGCGCGATTGAGCGCCAGCGCGATCAGGACCACCAGGCCGATCGGGATCGCGATGGCGAGCGCGATCAGCGCTACGCCGGCCGAGACGCCCAGCATGTTGCCGGCATCGTCGATCGCCTCGCCGATGCCCCAGGATGAATCGTCTCCACTGGCGCTGGTGTCGCCGCCGGTCTCGACGGTCACACCCACTGGGGTCAGGTTGGCCCTGCGCTCCAGCCGGTTCAGCTTCGTACTCAGCCGGGCCGCCTGACGGCGTTCCAGGGCGAGATCGTCTTCGATCCGGTTGCGGTCTTCCGTAGTGGTCGCTTCCGAGAGCTCCTTGACCAGGCTGTCGACCCGGGCGCGGGAGTCCCGGAGGGAGTCCTCGACGGTCAAGGTCGGCGCGGTGATGTCTTCGGTCTCTTGGCTGCGGGAACGCAGATCGGCGATGCCGGAGAGGTCGCTCACCGCCGACTCGAGCTGCGCGCTCGGGATCAGCAGGCTGAAGCTCGCCCCGGCCTGACCGGCCGGGCCGTCCAGGACCGATGAGTCGAGCACGATGCCGCCCCGGTCATCGACCACCTCGACGATGTCGTTACTGACGTCCTGGACGTTCTCGGGATCGGTGCCGAGCGTGATGTCGGCCTCCTGCGCAACCTTGCGGTCATTCACGCCGGCGGCGTAGGCGCCGGGGGACTTGGACGTCCTGACAGCGTCGTCGCCGTAGGTAAGTTGCTCGCCAGAATCCTGGAACTGGGAGTTCGCGCCACCGGACTGGTTGCCTTTGGTGTAAAGCTCGGGAGCGGCGGTGGAGGGAGAGGGCGCGGCGTTTTCGATCGTGCCTGCCGACCCGCCTCCGGCCGCTCCAGTGGATTCCGAGACGCTCGAGTCGCTGGTTGACGAAATGGTGTCCGTCGTACCGCCATCGCCGTTCATGCCGACTCCAACGACCACAGCGACCACGAGCAGACCAGCAAGACCAGCGGTGGCCGGCAGGAGGACCTGACGGCCGCCTTCGAAGCGCTCTTTCAGGCGCTGGAAGAAGCTCGTATTCGACCGGTGGGTCACGTTCTCCGACCACTCCGGGGGGAAGTGGTCGGTGACGGCGGTGTCGAGCCGGTCGGCGAACTCACGGGTGGGCTCGGGACGGTTCTCCCGGAGGGCCACGGCCAGTGCCTCGAGTTCGAGGTCGTGCAGGTCGTCGGGGGTGTTTTCAGATGCCATTTGTCAGTTCCTCCTGGCAGGCGTTTCTCAGTTTGGTCATGGCCCGGTGGATCCGGGTGCCGACGTTCGACGGTGAAATCTCCGTGGTCTCGGCGATCTCCGCGTTGGTCAGGCCGGCGTAGAACTTGAGGGAGACCAGTTCGCGATCGGCGGCGGGCAGGGTGGCGAGGGCGCGGGCCACCGACGCCTGGCGCTCGAGATCCTCCCCGGACTCCGCCACCGCTTCGGCCGCCGCTGGGTCGTGGGTCAGCGGGGCCTCACGCTTCCGCTTCCGCAGCTCGTCGAGGGCGGCGTTCCGGGCGATGCCGAACAGCCACCCCCGTGCGGTGCCGCGCTCGGGATTGAACTTCTCCCACTTGCGATAGGCCCGCTCGAAGGCAAGCGCGGTGACGTCTTCGGCCGCGACCCGGTCCCGCAGAAGTCCGGCCACATACGCATAGACGTCATCGCGGCTTTGGCGGTACAGGTCCTCGAAGCTTCGGATCTGTGGATCGGTTGTCCGCGGGAGGGCTTCGAGCATCACGTTCATATCTCTACTACGGACTGGACGTCGATCCGTCACAGAATTCTTCCGAAACAAGGAAAGGCCCCGGGATCCCGGGGCCTTTCACATGAAACGAAACCGCGGAAGTGACTAGCTGCCGCAAACCTCGAGGCCGTAGTCCTGGGCCTGTTGGTTGGCGTCGCTGAAGGTGTCCTCTTCGTCGAGGGCCGAAGGATCGTCTTCGACCTTCTGCAGGGCTTCTTCCACGGCGTCATAGATCGACGCGGTCGAATCTTCGTCGCCCTCGGGCGGAGTCAGATCGCGCAGCTCAACGAGTTCGTCCTGGTAGCGCGGGAGGACTTCTTCGGTGATCGCTGTCTGCACCTCGGGCGAGTTGATGTCGTTCGGCAGGTCCTCGGCGATGGCTGAGATCTCGGTCAAGGTGCTGGTGCAGACCGCGTCGGCCTGTTCGATGTAGGCGGCCTTGGTCGGCGCCTCTTCGTCGGATGAGTCATCGCCGCCACAGCCGGTGGCGACGAGAGCGGTAGCCGCAAACAGTGTGGCGAGCAACAGGGATTTCTTTTTCATGAAGCACCTTTCTGAATCGATGGACGAGGTTCTCGGGATCTACGCGGAGGCTTCACCCTGCCGGTAAGTATGGCCCTTCGCGGAAGGTTGAGTGATATCAGTCACTTAGGCAAATATCACACTTGCCAAATAGTTGCGAAAGTGGAACTATCTTGGAATGTCATCCGTCGAAACCAGTTCCGCGAAAGGCACCCTCTCCGACATCGAAGTCTCGGACGAGGTACGCGAGACCGCGCTCAGGGTCGGGACCCTGTTCCGTCACCTGATGTCGTACGGCGATGGTGGTCAGTCCCTGAGAGAGATCGACGAGCACGGACTTTCTTTCGTCCAGTTCAAGGCGATGATGGAACTTTCGGCCGCTGGCGCCGACGCGCCGTATCTCCAGGAGCTCGCCGAGAGCCTCGGCGCTTCGATGCCTTCGCTCAGCCGGGCGGTGGACGGCCTGGTCCGGAAGGCTCTCGTCACCCGTTCCGAAGATCCCGACGACCGCCGCCGCCGGCGGGTCGCCCTCACCGCATCGGGCCGCGAGATCACCGACCGCTTTTTCCACAGCAGGGCAGCCGGCGTAATCCAGTTCGCTTCGGGTCTGACCGCTGAACAGAGGGAGAGCCTCCACGTCGCGATCGGCTCGCTGCTCGACCGCGAAGACATCGCCCCGATCTACGAAAGATTTCAGGGAGTCATCGCAAAATGAGCCGCTACCAGCATCTGATCACCGACGAAAACCGCAAATGGTGGACTCTGGGCGCGATGTGCCTGGCGCTGTTCATGGTGATGCTCGACAACACCGTCGTCAACGTCGCCCTGCCCTCCATCCAGCGCGACCTCGACACCTCGATCGCCGGGCTTGAGTGGATCGTCAACGGGTACACACTCTCGCTGGCGGTTCTGCTCGTGGTCGGTGGCCGCATGGGCGACATCTTCGGCCGTCGCCGGATGTTCATCTATGGCGTGATCCTCTTTACGGTCGCCTCGATGGCTGCCGGCTTCGCGCCGACCAACTTCGCGGTGGTCGCCAGCCGGGTGATCCAGGGCATCGGTGCCGCTTTCATGATGCCGGGCACGCTCTCGATCATCACCGACGCCTTCCCTCCCGCTCAGCGAGGCAAGGCGATCGGCACCTGGGCCGGCGTCTCGGCCCTTGCCCTGGCTGTGGGCCCCGTGCTAGGCGGCTTCCTGACCGAGTACGTCTCCTGGCGGGCGATCTTCTTCATCAACCTTCCGGTCGGCATCCTCGCCGTCATGGCCGCGCTGTTCATCGTCAAGGAGTCGCGCGACTCAACGGTCGGGCGCCAGATCGACGTGCTCGGCGTCTCGGCACTTACCGCCAGCCTCACCGCCCTCGTGCTGGCCCTGATCGAAGGCAATGCCTGGGGGTGGGGATCCCCCGCCGTCCTCGGGCTGATTGCCGGCTCCGTCCTGATGATGGTTGCGTTCGTCGCGATCGAGCTGAAGGTCAAGGCTCCGATCGTTGAATTCGCCCTCTTCAAGAGCCGCAATTTCATCGGTGCGGTGATCGTGGCCTTCATCATCTCCTTCGCGATGCTGGGCGTCTTCTTCTTCCTCGCCCTTTACATGCAGAACGTCCTCGGCTATTCGGCCCTCGAAGCAGGGATTCGCTTTCTCCCGACCACCCTGGTGATCATGGTTACGGCACCCCTTGCCGGACGCCTCTCCGACCGCATCGGCCCACGGTGGCCGATCGTCGTCGGCATGACGGCGATCGCCCTGTCGCTCTACATGTTCTCGGGCATCGATGTCGGAACGACGTTTTCCGGACTCTGGGTCGGCTTCCTGGTCCTCGGCTTCGGTATCGGACTCACCATGTCACCGATGTCGACCGCGGCGATGAATTCAGTCGTGACGACGAAGGCCGGGGTCGCCTCCGGGGTCCTGTCGATGTTCCGCATGATCGGTGGCACCTTCGGCGTGGCCGCTCTCGGGGCCCTGTTCCAAAACCAGGCCCAAGTCAAGCTGGGGAAGTCAATCTCCGGTACGACCGGCCTGAATGCCTCCGAGCGGGCCGATTTCGCCCATCAGCTGACCGGTGGCGCGCCCCGCCTCGACGGGGTGTCCCAGGCGCAGGCGGCGAAGCTCACGGCGGCCGGTCAGGAGGCTTTCATCTACGGGCTTAGCCACGCGATGGTGCTCTCGGTCGGGATCGCGGTCGTCGGCATTTTCGTAGCCCTGGTACTGATCCGGGGCCACGGTGCGTCGGTCGACGCCGAGCCGGAGGCGACCCGGCAGGAACCCGATCGCGCCGTTGAAGCGGCAGCATCCGTCGCATGACATGTCATACCTGAGTGGCTGCTGACCGTTCCGGCTATTCTTTGTCGCCGCCCTCTTCCCGGGTCCATACTTGAAGGAGATCTTCGTGCGTTCCAACCTCAGCTCGTCCCCGCGTCTCAGTCGAAGTCTCACGACGGCATTCGTCGCCCTCATCGGCGCCCTGGCTTTCTCGACAGTTGTCGGCTCCGCTACCGCGAGTGCTGCCGCTCCGGCCAAGTCGAACGTCACGATCAAGCCATTCGGCCTGAAGGGCGGCACCGCCAAGATCATGGACGCGGTTCACGTCGGAGGCACCGTCGTGCCGTACAAGAACGGTCAGCGGGTTCGGGTCTACTACTACAACGACGGCCGCAAGCTCAAGAGCAAGAGCGTGAAGATCAAGTCCACCGACGGGCAGAAGGGAACCTTCCGGTCGAAGATCCGGATCAACCGGGGTGGCAAGTGGGCTGTAAAGGCGAAGTACTTCGGGCTCAAGGGCAAGTTCCCGATTGCGAAAAGCAGCACTCAGCGCAAGGACTGGGGCGTGCGGTACGCCGCCATCCGCAGCAGCACCTGCAGCAGGCTCGTAGCGGGCTTCCGCAAAGCGTTGAACCGGCTCCACATGGTGCCGGCGCAGGGCAGTTGCTTCGACGGCCAGATGCAACGTGCCGTGCTCGCCTACCGCAAGGTCAACGACTACGCCCGTAACTCCAAAGCCTCCAAAGGCATCGTCAAGCGCGTCTTCAACAAGAAGGGCGGCTATCACGTGAGGAAGCGCGGGCTCGGAAACAACGGCATCCACGTCGAGGTGCCGCTCGGACAGCAGATAATGGTCTTCGCGAAGAAGGGCAAGCCGACCCACATCTTCCCGATCGCCAGCGGTGCTCCGGCCACTCCGACGATCCTCGGCACTTACAGCTTTTACCGGAAGGACCCAGGCTACAACTCGCTCGGGATGTACTACTCGTCGTATTTCATTCGCGGCTACGCGAGCCACGGCTATGCGTCGGTGCCGGATTACCCGGCAAGCCACGGCTGCTTGCGGACCTTCATCGCCGACCAGCCCCGGGTTTACAACCTGACGCAGATCGGGATGCCGATCCATACGTTCGGCAACGCATTCCGTTCGGCCGCCAAGCCGTTCTCCCGGCAACTGTCCGGTGGCGGAAACGGTGCGGACCTCGGCCCGACCGGCGGACTCGATCCGACCGCGCCCCACAGCGAAGACTGATCGCAGCTCGTCCTGGATAAGGCCGGCCCGGGTTTCCGGTTCGGCCCGGACTCGCCGCAAAAAGTGAACTGGCAATGAAAGTCGTGGATATGCACGGAAATTCATTGCCACTTCACGGCTGGGCTGAGGTCCGCGATCGTTGCTGATACTGCTGCCGCCCTCGGAGGGCAAGAACCGGCCGGCCGAAGGCCCGGTCCTGGACCTGGAGGAGCTGGCGTTCTCATCCGTCCTCGGCCGCCCACGTGAACGTCTGATCCGGGCGCTCGAGAAGCTCGGCGACCGGCCGGTCAAGAAGGCGGCCAAGGTGATGGACCTGTCGCCGGGACTCGCCGGCGACATCGCCCTCAACGCAACGATCCGTTCGGCGCCCACGGCACCCGCCCGCGAGGTCTATTCCGGCGTGCTCTACGACCGCCTCGGCCTGGCGGAGCTCGGCAAACGGGCGTCGCGGCAGGCCGATCGCAGCCTGCTGATCAGCAGTGCCCTCTGGGGCATGACCCGGCCCACCGACCTGATCCCGTACTACCGCCTCTCAACCAAACCGAAGTTGGCCCGGGTCGGTGGTCTGGGAGCACTCTGGCGAGAGCCGCTGGCGAAGGCGATGGCCGGCAGCGGCTTCGACGAACCGGGGGAGATCGTGCTCGACATGCGCTCGGGTTCGTATAGCTCGCTCTGGCGGCCCCGCCACGCCCGCCACATCGCCGTGCGCGGATTCACCGAGACCGGTGGCCGGCGCAAGGCGATCTCGCACATGGCCAAGTCGATCCGCGGTGACGTCGCCCGGGTAGTCCTCGAAGCCGCGAGCCTCCCCGGCGACCTGGACGAAGTCGCTGAACTCGTGAGCCAGGCCGGTATGCGGGTAGAGACCACCGGCGGGACGCTCGATGTGATCGAGACCGGATGACTCACATAGGAGTCCGGCGACCTATGATCGGATGACATGCCCCGTTTGAAACTCAGCCTCGGCAGCAAAGGATCGCGAGTCCGGACCAACCGGATCAAAGCGCTCACGGGCGGCGCCATCCTGGTCGTCGGCTCGGTCTTCGCCGGGTTGATGGTCGGGTCGGCTTCAAATGCCGACCAGAGCGACCCGGACGCGCAGGTCGCCTCGCAGGCCGCTTCGCTGGTCAACCGGCTGAGCGACCACGAACTGGCCGGACAGCGGGTCATCGCCACGTTCGACGGGACCTCGGTCCCCCGGGACATCAAGAGGGGGATCCGGAGGGGCCGGCTCGGAGGAATCGTGCTCTTCGCCGAAAACGTCCCCACGCGTGCCGCGGCACGCTCGGTGACCCGACAGCTTCAGAGGATCAAGCGGCCCTCCGGGCTGCGCAAGTACCCGCTGCCGATCATGATCGATCAGGAAGGCGGATTGGTGAAACGGCTTTCCGGTGCCCCGACTGCGTCGGCCGAAACGATGGGCCGGAGAGGTCCGAGCTTCTCCCGGACCCAGGGCAAGCGCACCGGCAGGAACCTCAGGAACGCCGGCGTCAACATCGACCTGGCGCCGGTGCTCGACGTGGCCCGGCCGGGAGGCGAGATCGCCGACACCGATCGTGGGTTCGGCAGAACCGCAAAGCGGGTCTCGGCCACGGCGATCCCTTTCACCAGGGGACTTCAGGCGAACGGCGTCGCGGCCACCGCCAAGCATTTCCCCGGGCTGGGTTCGGTCCGCCTCAATACCGACGACGCGGTGCAGAAGGTGAGGCTCTCGAAGCGGGCGCTGCGCAGGGTCGATGAAGCGCCGTACCGGCCATACGTACGCGCGGGCGGACAGCTGGTGATGGTCGGTACCGCGATTTACACTGCTTTCGGCAACAAGCCGGCCGCCTTCGAAAGGAAGATCGTCACCGGCGAGCTGCGTGACCGGCTCGGCTTCGACGGTGTGACGGTGACCGATGCGCTCGAGACGGTGGCCGGTCGAGCTTTCGGCGGGTCCAAGCGGGTCGCGATCGCCGGTGCCAGATCGGGCATGGACCTCTTCCTCTACACCCGTACGAAAGAGGCGGCCAAGGCCGAAGATGCACTGGCGAAAAGGCTCCGCAGTGGTGGCCTGGATCGATCGGAGTTCGAAGCTTCGGTCCGGCGTATCCTCGAGATGCGCGCCGGATTCCCCGGCTGAGCGTCAGCGGCCGGTCCAGCGCGGCTTGCGCTTTTCAGCAAAGGCGGTGATGCCTTCGAGGAAGTCCTCGGAGCCAAAGCAGGACTCACGCAGCTCGACCAGTGCTTTCTCCTGCTCCGGAGTGAGTACGGGGTTGCGGAGGATGGTGCCGATCGCCTGTTTGTTGCCTTTCATCGAAAGCGGCGCGTTGGCGGCGATGCCGGCGGCCAATTCGACCGCAGCACCCGGCAGATCCTCGTCGACCACTTCATTGACGAGGCCGATCGCTTCGGCTCTCGCGGCCGGGAGGTTCCGGCCGGTGAAGAAAAGCTCACGGGTCCGCGGGGCGCCGATCGTCTCGATGAACCGGGCCAGGCCGGTGTGGCCATAGATCAGGCCGAGCTTGGCCGGTGGCATGCCGAGCTTGGCATCGGCGGCGCAGATTCGGAGATCGCAGGTGATCGCCAGTTCCAGGGCTCCTCCCAGGCAATGGCCGTTCAGGGCGGCCACGGTGGGCCAGGGATACGCGTCGAGTGCGGCAAGGGCGGCGGGGAAGGGGTGGGCGACGAGCGCCTCGGCGTCTTCCTCGAAGCTTTCGGCCGGGATGCCGCCGATGTCATAGCCGGCGGAGAACATCGGGTCGGCGCCGGTGATGATCAGGCAGCGGAGTTCGATGCCACGGTCGAGCTTCGGCAGTACCCCGGTGACCGCGTCGAGGATCTCGTGGTCGAGCGCGTTCCGCTTGGCCGGATTGGAGATGGTCAGCCGGGAAACTGCCTCGGCCGGGAAGTCGAGCAGGAGCTTGCCGGAGCCGGTTCCGATCTCTTCCAGCCCGCCGGTTTCAGCGCCGCTCATCTCGGACTACTCGAGGACGATGAGGACGTCACCTTCGGTGACTGACTGGCCCTCTTCGCACTTGATCTCCTTGACCACACCGTCGTCCTCGGATTCGACCGGAATCTCCATCTTCATCGACTCCAGGATCGCGACTTCGTCGCCATCCTCGATCGTGTCCCCGACGGCGCAGGTGATTTTCCAGACGTTTCCAGTGATGTGGGCTTCGATGTTCGCCATTGAGCCGCAACCTTAGCCCAAACCTCTCACGTCCAACGAGGCCCACACCGGCAGGGACCGACCATCAACCGAACCAACTGGCAATGAAATTCAGCGATAGTCCCTAACTTTCATTGCCAGTAAGTCGGCGCTGCCGATGGGATTCGACCTGGAGCCAAACCGAACTGGCAATGAATTTGCGGAACTATTCGGGAAATTCATTGCCAGTTCGAGCGGTTTTAGTTTGGTGTTTCACGTAGGTCCGGGTCTCGTGACTTCTATTACCCATCCGAGCGGTTCGGGCTGGCACGGTCAGGCCAATGAACGGTTCAGAGTTTGATCGACGCATCCTGGAAATGGCACGCCGGCAATACGGTCTCGTCAGTCGGCGCCAGCTGATTGATCTAGGGGCAGAGAGTTGGCTTGTCGATGGCCGAATCCGAAGTCTTCGACTTGTCCCATTGATCCAAGGTGTCTATGCGGTGGGACACGATCGCCAAGGCAGGAAGGCACGGCTCATGGCCGGCCTTCTTTTCGCCGGCAACGGCGCTGTGCTGTCGCATCAGACTGGCGCGGCAAACTGGGAAATCATGGAGTGGCGCGGTGCCGTTCATGTGACGAGGAACTTCAATCGGGTACTCCCCGGTCGCAAGCGAGATTCCTGGCTGACTGTCCACCGGACTCGATCCCTTCCGGCCGAGGACGTCGTCCGGCACAATGGCTTTCCCGTTACCTCCGTTGAACGCACACTGCTCGACCTTGCGGGCACGTTGACAGCCAGAAAGCTTGAATCGTGTCTGACCGAAGCACATCGGCTCCGGCTGGTCGACACCAACAAACTGGAACAAATCCTGAAGCGAGGGAGGGGGAAGAGGGGCGTCGCGAACTTGCGCAAATTGGTCGCCGAGTGGAACTCGGAGATCACCAGGACGCGGTCGGACTTGGAAGAGGAGTTCTTTTCACTTTGCCGGGAGCGGGGGTTGGGCACGCCGAACGTCAACGTGATCGTGGAAGGTGTCGAGGTTGACTGCTTCTGGCCGCAACATCGGCTCGTTGTGGAGATGGATAGTCGCAAGTTCCACCTGAACGAGAGGGCGTTCGAAAACGATCGGATTCGCGATGGCGTTCTCCAGGCAGCGGGTTATCGGGTCGGTCGAATCACCTATAGGAGGCTCGAAACGGATCCTGAATCGGTACTCAGGTCGGTCGTTTCCTTGATCCGATGAGTCACGGCGCGACCTGATCCGACGAACTGGCAATGAAAGTCGGGGATAATCACCGACTTTCATTGCCAGTTGAGTCGGGTCGGGGGGGACGGGTTCCCTGGAATACAGTTCGTTGACCCGTGACCGAGCAAGCTGCAAGATCGCATGACCAGGACCCCGGACCGAACCTCGCGGTGTTGATTGCGGCTCGGAACGAGGCTGACTCGATTGCGGCTTCGATTGCATCGCTAAAAGAGACTTTTCCGGGTGCCGCCATCTGGGTGGCCGACGATGCCTCCGACGACGGCACCAACAACCTCGCCCTGGCCGCCGGCGCCCGGGTGATCCGGCGCGGCAGGGTCCACGGCAAGGGCGGCAACATGACCGCCTGCGCCGAAGCGATGCTCTCGGCTCCGGAGCTGCCCGGCACGGTTCTTCTGTGTGACGCCGACCTGGCGCTTTCGGCCGGCCAGCTCGGTCGCCTGGTGACCGCCGTCAACGAGGGCGAATGCGACCTCGCCGTGGCCGCCTTCGCCAAGCGGGTTGGCGGTGGATTCGGCGTCGCGCTCGGCTTCTCCCGCTGGGTGATCGAGAAGCGTTGCGGCTTCGTCGCCGATGCCCCGATTTCCGGCCAGCGGGCGATGAAGCTCGACGTCCTGCGCGCCGTCCTGCCCTTCGCATCCAAATACGGCATGGAGACCGGGATGACGATCGATGCCGTGCGGGCCGGCTACCGGATCGGCGAGTACGAACTCGAGCTTGCCCACCGCGCCACCGGCAGGACGCTCGCCGGCTTCATCCATCGTTTCCGGCAGATGGCCGATTTCGCCCGGGTCTACATTTCGAGAAGGTGAAGCAGATGGCCGAAAATCGAGCAGGCAACCCGGCCGGATCGGACCCGGCGGTCGGTTGGAACCAGTTTCTCCGCATCGGCCTGGCCTTCCTCGCCTTCGAGGCCGTGATCATCTTCATTCTCGGCGGTCCGGTGCTGGGAGACTCCGATTCGACCCTTCTGTTCCTCGCCATCGCCGGGGTGGGTGGAATCGGGTACCTCCTGCTCGGCACCTGGACGGGAACCTGGCTTTCGATTCTCTTCGTCTTCCTGCCGATCGTTTTCGCGGTGGCGGTGGGAGGAACCCAGCCCGACGGTTCATCCGCCTCGGAGACCCCGCTCTACGTGAGCTGGACCTTCCTTTCGCTCTACTTCTTCGCCCCGGCCTGGCTGGTCGGCATGCTGATCTCCTTCCTGACGCGCACTTACCTGGGCGATCCCGAATGATCCTCGCGATCGATCAGGGGACCACCGGTTCGACCTGCTTCGTCTTTGACGGCGAAGGGCACATTGCCGGGCGGGGATACGCCGAGTTCGGCCAGCACTTTCCGAAGCCCGGATGGGTCGAACATGACGCCGACGAGATCTGGGAGGTCACCCGCACGGTCGCCATGCGGGCGCTGGCCGGTGCCGGTATCGACGGTCGCCAGCTCGATGCGATCGGCATCACCAACCAGCGCGAAACCGTCGTCGGCTGGGATCCGATGACCGGCAAACCGATCCACAACGCCCTGGTCTGGCAGGACCGCCGTGGGGCCGCCCGATGCGACGAACTGCGGGAGGCCGGACACGAGCCGATGATCCGGGCCCGGACCGGACTCGTGCTCGACCCGTACTTTTCGGCAACCAAGATCGAATGGCTGCTCCGGAACGTCGAAGGTGCCGACCAGGCCTGTTTCGGCACGGTCGACTCCTGGCTCGTCCAAAAACTCTGCGGCGAGCACGCCACCGATTACTCGAACGCCTCGCGCACGATGCTCTTCGACATCGCCAGGCGGCAATGGGACCCGGAGCTGTGCGAGCTTTTCGGCGTCGATCCGGCGACCCTGCCCGAGGCCCGGCCCTCGGCGGGAACCTTCGGGACGACGAACGAGTTCGGGGGAGAGGTACCGGTTACCGGGATCGCCGGCGACCAGCAGTCGGCGCTCTTCGGCCAGGCCTGTCACCAGCCGGGTAGCGCCAAGAACACCTATGGCACGGGCAGCTTCGTTCTGCTCAACTCGGGCACCGAGACGCCGGCGCCCGGCCCCGGACTGCTCGGCACGATCGCCTGGGGCATCGGGGACCGGGTCACCTACGCCCTGGAGGCATCGATCTTCGTGACCGGGGCAGCGGTCCAGTGGCTGCGCGACGGACTTGGCGTGATCGAACGGGCCGAGGAAACCGAAGCCCTTGCCGCTTCGCTCGAAACCAACGACGGCGTGTACTTCGTGCCGGCCCTGACCGGACTCGGTTCGCCCTACTGGGACCCGTACGCCCGGGGGACGATCGTCGGCCTGACCCGGGGGACCGGACGGGCCCACCTCGCGCGTGCCGCTCTCGAAGCGATCGCGTACCAGGCGGTCGATGCAGTGCGGGCCCAGGAGGAATCGTCCGGGCAGCGCCTCGAGGTGCTGAAGGCCGACGGCGGTGCCGTCTCGAACCGCTGGCTGATGCAGTTCCAGGCCGACCTGCTCGGCGCACCCGTCGTCATCCCGGAAATCCCCGAGACGACGGCACTCGGCGCCGCATATCTCGCGGGGGTCGGTGCCGGCACCTGGGACCTGAGCGAAATCGCTTCGATGTGGCGCCCGAGCGAGACCTTCGAACCACGCATGTCGACCGACCAGGCGGACTCGCTCCTGGGCGACTGGCACCGGGCGGTCGAACGCTCCCGCGGCTGGGTCGCTGCCGACCCGCAGTAACCCGCGACACCTTCCGGGGTTAAGCTCAGTTGATCCCATGTCTGAAATGCCGCCTCAGAAATACAAGGACCCACGCCCCGCCGAGTATTTCGACAAGTTCCACGAGCGGTCGCGCAACAAGGATCCGAACCACACTTACGAACTGGTTCGCGGGGCCCTCACCCCGGTGGCCGTCGGGCTTTACCGGACCCAGGCGATCGGCACCGAGAACGTGCCCGCCGAAGGCGCGGTACTCATCGCCCCGAACCACTTCAGCCAGATGGACCATTTCTTCGTCGGGGTCTTCCTCCGCCGGAAGATGCGATTCATGGCGAAGTCCCAGATTTTCGGGCCACCCGTTATCACCTCGATCTTCTCCCACGGCGGGGTCTTCCCGGTGCGCCGGGGATACAAGGACGAGGCCGCTTTCAAGACGGCGTACGCGATCTTCGATCGCGGCGGCTCGGTGCTTGTCTACGCCGAAGGGGGGCGCTCGCGGTCCGGCGGACTCGGCGAACCAAAGCCGGGCATCGGCAAGCTCGCGCTCGAGTCCGGAGTGCCGGTGGTGCCGGTCGCGATCCACGCGACCCGGTCGAACCGGCCGTGGCGCAAATTCACCTTCCCCAAGGTCACGGTCCAGTTCGGCGAACCGATCGCTTTCCCGGTGGTCGAGGATCCGACCCGGGAGCAGCAGATGGACGTCTCGAACAAGGTGTTCGAACAGGTCCGGGGCATGTACGACGGGCTGAAGGAGAAAGGCCGCCGTCAGGTCAAACGGGAACTTCGGCAGCAGGAGCAGCTTGAATCCGAAGCGCCCGACGCCAGCGACGACTGATCGCTACTCGAACTTCTCCGGGGCGTTTTCGTAGAAGTCCTGGTCGTGACCGGGAGTGATTACGGAATTCGGGTACTGGCTGTGGAAGAGCCGCAGTTCCTGAAGGCTGCGCTTGAAGTTGTGGCGGTCAGTGGTCTTGCCGGGCAGGTCGGATCCCGGTTCGAGCTGGTTCTCGAGGTAGATCGCATCGCCGGCAATCACCATGTCGTCGTCCTTCAGTCGCAGGATGATCGACTGGTGACCCGCGGTGTGGCCGGGGGTCGACGCCAGGCGGATCGAGCCGTCGCCGAAGAGGTCGATCGTGCGGCCGAAGCTCGCGTATGAACTGATGTTGTCGCCGTCGAATGAGACGGTGCGGAAATCGAAGGCATAATCGAACTGCGGCCGGTGGTAACCACGGGAGAAGGCGAAGGTGCCGGTCGTGGCGGCTTCCCATTCCCGGGCAGTGACGATGAAGGTGGCGTCGGGAAAGTCGGCGATCGCCGAAGCGTGATCGATGTGGAGGTGGGTCATGATCACCAGACGGATCGAGCCCGGATCGACACCTTTCGCCCGGAGCTGTGCGGATACATCGTCGCCATGGCCCATCTGGGGTTTGTAGAACCAGGTACCGAACCGGCCGAGGTTCTGGACGGGATCGCTGGCCATTGAGGGATGGAGCCCGGTGTCGACCAGGATCGGGCCGGCTTTCGGGTGGCGGATCAGGAAGGCGGGGATCGGGGAGGGGGCGTTCTCGCCGCGGGAGGCCCGCAGGACCTTGAGCGTGCCGACTTCCCCGCCGGCGTTCGCGTGCAGGACGTCCGGCGAACTGAAGGTGCCGGTGATCATTGGCTCGACCGTGACCGCAGAACCGGGCGCACCGCCTGGAAGCGGGGTCTCGAGGATCCTGGGTTCGGCCTGCACTGACATTCTGCGACCTTACTGCGGCGAGCCACGCCGGTAGGGTTCGCCGCAGAACATGGGCGAATCCTTACGATCACGAGTTTTCCGCGACGACCTGCTCGAGCGCAAGGTGGTCGTGATCTCCGGCGCGGGATCCGGCCTCGGCCGTGAGGCCGCACTGGAGATGATCCGGCTCGGTGCGACCGTGGTCGGTTGCGGCCGGAGAACCGAACCGCTCGAGGAGACCGCGGCCCTCGCGGACGGTTTGCCCGGCAGGTTCGAACACGCGCAGCTCGACATCCGAGAAGAGGAGAACGTCGACAGTTTCTTCGACGACCTGATCGCCCGCCACGGCCGTCTCGACACCCTCGTCAACAACGCCGGAGGTCAGTTCCTCAGCCCGGCCGAGGCGATCACACCCAAAGGATTCCGGACAGTGATCGAGCTGAACGTGACCGGCACCTGGCTGATGACCCACGCCGCGGCGACGAAGGCCTTCATTCCCCAGGAGAGTGGCTCCGTCCTGAGCATCACGCTCTCCCCGCACGGCGGTATGCCGGGCATGGTCCATTCCGGGGCGGCCCGGGCCGCGGTCGAGAACATGATGAAAACGCTGGCGACCGAGTGGTCGCGGTTCGGCATCCGGACCTGCGCGATCGCCGCCGGCCAGTTCGCGACCGACACCTTCGTCAACAAGTACCCGAAAGAGATCGTCGAAGGCGTGCACCGGTCGATCCCGATGGGACGGGTCGGTGAATCGGAAGAGATGGCCTGGCTGCTGGCGTTCCTCGCCTCCGATGCGGGCGCCTTCCACTCCGGATCCGTGATCACTCTCGACGGGGCGCGCGACAACTGGTTCGGCTCCTGGCCACCCTCGGCGATTGCCGGCGAGAGCGGAGAACCGCCTGCCGAAGCGCGCAAGTAGGAGACTCCGGGGCGGGAACGACTCCGCCGCTGGCCGAACCGCCGACCGACCGGTTCGGCATTTGAGTACGAGGTGTTTACCAAGCCCGCCGATCGGGAAGGAGACTCTTACGTACTGTCGTCGTATTACCGGGTGAGGGAGTATCAGGTTGAAGAAATGGCTGTTGGCCACTTGTTTTGTCCTTCTGGGAACTTTCAGCGGCATCGCTGCCGCCGCGGCACGCGATTTCAACGCGCCGGCTTCGAATGATTCCTCGCAGCAGTTCCCGTCATTGCTGAACGGGTTCACGAACGTCCAGCGGCAGGACACGCCGAACGACCCCGGCTACGACCCGGCCGAACCCGACGACGAGGACGGCGGCGCCGCGACCAACCTCTACGACGAGCGGTTTGACCTCTTTGGATTCCCGGCGGCGCAGACGAGGAACACGACCCTCTACCGGCAGGGCCCGAACCTGGGTAAGGGGATGGTCTCGGGATACAACGCCGCCGGCGCCTGGAAAGTCACCCGCGGCCGCGCCGATGTGGCGGTCGCCGTGCTCGACACGGGCATCAAGTGGGACCGGGAGGGCGTGCGCCTCCAGATCCGGCTGAACCGGCAGGAACTGCCCATGCCGAAGCTCGCCGGTGGCGGTGATTGTGCCCAGTACGACTGCAACGCCGACGGCGCCTTCAACGTCGCCGATTACGTCGACGACCCGCGGGTCAGCCACACCGCCGGACCGCACGGCTCGGCCCAGATCGACGCCGAAGACCTGATCGTCACCTTCTCCGGCGGTGCCTTCGGCGGGGACGCCGACGACAACGGCTACATCGACGACATTGCCGGCTGGGACTTCTTTGACAACGACAACAATCCTTACGACGCTTCCAGTTATTTCGCGGCCTCCGGCCACGGCAGCGGCCGGGCGGGAGAGATCGCCGAGCGCGGCAACGACGGCCAGGGCGAACTGGGTGTCTGTCCTGGCTGTCAGGTGATGCCGATCCGGACCTGGGACACCTTCGTCTCGGACGGCAACACGGTCGGCATGGGCATGCTCTACGCGACCGACGCCGGTGCTGACGTGATCGTTGCCGCCAACGGCTCGATCTACCACTCGGCCTTCGCCGAGGCCGCTTCGCAGTACGCCTACGACAAGGGTGTCGTCCAGACGTATTCCGGCGACGACCTGAACACGGCCAACCACAACTACCCGGCCAACTACGGGCACGCGATGCTGATCCAGGGGGTGGTCACCGACACCGAAGGCCTCGGCTCCGATGCCGAGGACTTCCGGCCTGCCCTATGCGGCCCGCCACTTTCCACCGCCGGCGTCTGCCTCGGCTCGTCTCTGCCCGTGGGCACGTACTTCCGCGGGGCCAACACGACCCAGTTCGGCGGCAAGAGTTCGATTTCGATGGAAGGGGCGACCGGGTCGGAGAACACCGGCAAGGCCGGTGGTGCCGCCGCGCTGGTGATCAGCGCCGCGCGCGACAACGGAGTGGATCTGACCCCGGACGAAACGCGAGCGATCCTCGAGCAGACTTCCGAGCGCGTGCTGAGCTCACCGATCTCGGCGGCCAGCAACACTGCCGGTCTCGGTAACCCTGACCCCGGGGCCGACGCGGCCGCGCCGCCGGAATCCCAGTGGACATCGCACTTCGGCTGGGGGCGGGTCAACCTGGGCGACGCCGTCCAAGTGGCCGCCGGCAACGACGTGCCGCCGGAAGCGGCGATCAACTCGCCGGACTGGTACACGCCGGTCACCGGTGATTCGCTCAATATCTCTGGCCGCGCGCAGGCTCGATTCGCAACCGGCGGCAACTTCGACTGGAGGCTCGAATGGGGCGTCGGACAGGCGCCCGCCAGCTGGAACACCGTGGCTCAGGGCAGCTCGACCAGCACGGTCAGCGACTTCGGCACGCTGAATCTGAATCAGGTGCGCTCGGCGCTCGCTTCGTACGTGCCGCCGGTCGATTCCGGAGGTCCCGTGAACTCGATCAGCGAAGGCGATCCGCTCAAGCACGAATTCGCGGTGCGCCTGATCGTCGAGGGTGACGGTATTCCGACCCCTGGCATCGACCGCCGGATCTTCACTTCGGCCAAGGACCCCGACCTGCGCGCCGACTTCCCGAAGAAGATGGGCACCGGCGGCGAAGCCCCGATCCGTTACGCCGACCTGAACGGCGACGGCACCCAGGAGCTGATCGTGCCGACGATGGCGGGCGAGATTCACGCCTACCGGCCCGACGGTTCCGAGTTGCCCGGATGGCCGGTCCGGACCCGGATGATGCGGAACGGCGCCGGGCACGAGGAAGCTGATGGATTCGCCGCCCTGGCGGGTGAAACGCCGCCGCGGGAGCCGCCGCGCGGCCCGGTTGTCGCCGACCTCGACGACGACGGTGAAGTCGAACTGATCACCGCCGCCGGGGTCCACGTATATGCCTGGGAGGCTGACGGCGAGCTGCGGACAGGCTTCCCGGTCAGTTCCGGCCTCAACCGGTGCGGCCCCGAGCTCCAGAGCCAGCCGCTCTCGCACCCGAAGTGCGGCTTCATCGCCAGCCCCGCCGTGGCCCGGCTGCGGGGGAAGGCTGAGCCGCTCGACATCGTTATTCCCGGCCTCGACGGTTACCTCTACGCGTTCGACGGCCAGGGCGAGAACGTTCCTGGCTACCCGCTGCGCCTGGTCGATCCGGATATCCCGGCCAACCAGCAGATGCTGGCCGAATCGATCAACCCGCCGGCGATCGAGGACTTGAACGGGGACGGGCGCGACGACGTGGTCGTCTCGACCAACGAGACCTATGCCGCCCAGGCACCCGATTTCACGAGCATCTCGCAGGGCTTCCTCGGGTCCGGTCTGACCGATGTCCTCGCCAATGCCGCCGGTGGTTCGAACCGGGTCTACGCGGTCGATTCGCGCGGCACCGGCTTCACCGGCAACGGCGGCCGGGCCTATCTCCCCGGCTGGCCGATCAAGCTGAACGGCGCGATCCAGACCACCCTCCCCCTGATCGGGCCCGGCCAGGATCCGTCGATAGCGACGATCGACGGTGAAAAGCGCATCATCGCGTCCGCCACCGGCTCGGCGACGATCGGCGTCTACGGGGTGGACGGCACGCTGAAACGCGGGATCCAGCAAGGCGTTCCCGGAGCGGCTTCGTCCGCCGACGGTGCCCTGCCGGTCGGATCGATCAACCTGTTCGAATCGGCGTCGCTGGGCAAGGTCATCCCCGGGGCGAACCCCAACGTGGTCAAGTACGGATACGGAATTCCCGGAGTCACGAACCTGCTGCTGGCCGGTCAGAACATCCCTTATAACCACCTGATTGGCGCCTACGATGCGTCAACCGGCACATCACTGCCGAGCTTCCCCCGGGTCACCGAGGACTTCCAGTTCCTGTCCTCGTCGAACATCGCGAACGTCAACGGCAGCACCGTTTCGAACCAGGTGCTGGCCGGAACCGGACTCGGCCTGCTGAACGCGTATGACGGAGTCACCGGTCTGAACGTCGAAGGGTTCCCCAAGGTCACCGGTGGCTGGCTGTTCGCCCCGGCCACGCTCTCCGACGACGGCCGCATGGCGGCTATCACCCGCGAAGGCTATCTCTTCGAATGGTCGATGCCGGACATCCCCGAATGCCAGAGCGAATGGCCCTCATTCCGCCACGACCAGCAGCAGAGCGGAAATTACGACCGCGACGGCACGCCGCCCGGGGTGCTCGAGGAGGTGGCCACCGCGAACGACGAGCTGACCTTCAGGGCGACGGGC